>NZ_JBQEQR010000074.1:0-243488 GCF_052037695.1 Vibrio sp. WZ-1
GCGCAGAAATCATATACCTTTCGTTCTCAGTGAGGTGTGTGTATTTCATGTTTTTTACTTCTTGGCGGGAGCAAACTTCATGATTATCGCATCTCACTGTTTTTATGTTCAGAGGTGTCGCACTTCGTACTTGAATCCAAGGTTGCTAATAAGCTATCAAATGATGATTCAGAGTTCGCAGTGGACTTGAGCTTTAATTCTATGCAGGACTTTGAACCAGCAGCGATTGTTAATCAAGTCGACCCCTTGCGTAAGCTAATGGAAACCAGAAATAAGCTGAGAGATCTGATGACCAAAGTCGATCGCTCTGAAGAGTTGGAAAACATTCTTGAAGATGTTCTGAATAATACAGAAAACCTGACGAAGTTGGCAGGAGAGTTAAAGTTGGGTGAGCAAGAAGCGACTAAAGAGGAGGCTGAGTAATGAGTACTGAACTTGAAAAACAGCTCGATCCAACGGTAGAAGAGCAATCCTATTCATTTTTAGAGCAAGCGATTGGGGCTACTAAGCAAACGGAAGCTTCTCGTGCAGAGGAGTTGATTAAAACGCTCACGGAAGAAGCGATGAAAGGTACCGTTTCATGGAATAAAAACCTCACGGTTACTTTTCGTGAAGCAATTACCCTACTAGACAAGCAAATCTCAGAGCAGTTATCTGAAGTGATGCATCACCCTGAATTGCAGAAGTTAGAGGGTTCTTGGCGTGGGTTAAATTATTTAGTGATGAACTCTGAAACAAGTTCTTCATTAAAAATTAGATTGATGAGTACAACCAAAAAAGAGCTGCATAAAGACCTGAGCAAAGCCGTTGAGTTTGATCAAAGCCAGATCTTCAAAAAAGTCTATGAGTCAGAATTTGGTAGTGCAGGTGGGGAACCATATGGGGCGCTAATAGGCGACTATGAATTTACCAACCATCCGGAAGATATCGAAACTCTTCGTCTCATGTCTAACGTAGCGGCTTCAGGTTTCTCTCCTTTCCTATCTGCGGCATCACCTGCCTTATTTGGTTTTGATGAATGGACTGAACTTTCTAAGCCTCGCGATCTAGAAAAAGTCTTCGAATCGCTTGAGTATACTCAATGGCGCTCATTTAGAGAAAGTGCAGATTCGCGCTTCGTAAGTTTGACTATGCCAAAAGTACTTGCACGACTTCCATACGGTGAAGCGACATCGCCTGTTGAAGAGTTTGGGTTTGAAGAGTTTGATGTCGATTCTGTTTCTGGCATTGCTGTTAACGCGGAGCACAATGATTACTGTTGGATGAACTCTTCATATGTGTTGGGTGCCAAATTAACCGATGCATTTTCAAAATATGGTTTTTGTACCGCGATTCGAGGAGCAGAAGGCGGTGGACGCGTCGAAAATCTACCAACACATTTCTTTATGAGTGATGATGGTGACCCTGACATGAAGTGTCCAACTGAAATTGGGATTACTGATAGGCGGGAGGCGGAATTAGGTAAGCTTGGTTTCTTACCTTTATGCCACTACAAGAACACCAATTATGCCGTTTTCTTTGGCGCACAAACTTGTCAGAAACCTGCAAAATATGACTCACCAGATGCGACTGCGAACGCCGCTATTTCAGCTCGACTTCCATATATGATGGCAACTTCACGCTTTGCACATTATTTGAAAGTGATGGCGCGAGACAAAATTGGTAGCTTCATGGAGGCAGAGGACGTTGAATCATGGCTAAATCGATGGATCCTCAGCTATGTCAATGCATCTGAAGGTGGTGGGCAAGAGATTCGTGCGAAATACCCATTAGCAGATGCACGCGTACAAGTTAAAGAGATTCCAGGAGCTCCGGGCTCATACAATGCAGTCGCTTGGTTGAAGCCATGGCTACAGATGGAAGAACTAACGACGTCTTTGCGTTTGGTCGCTAAGATCCCGCAATCAGGCGGATAATTAGCTTGGTGCCGATCAAACGTCATTAATAACTAAAGAGTACTCATTAGGTCATGAACACGAAATCTGGTTTGAATTTTGTTGAACCCAGTCAGTTAAAACATGAGTTTATCAATAGTGGTCATGCAGAACTTGATAGCTATTGGTTTTCAAGTTTTTTAGATTTGTCTGATTCAATACTCTCGGCACAAGTGTGGCTGGAAGGCTCAAAGTCTGAGAGTCTAGACATGTTTCGTCATAGCCTGATGAGTACTATCAATTATATCGATGAGCTTTTACAAAATCAGTTGAATGAAATCATTCACCATCCAACATTTCAAAAGTTGGAGCGCACTTGGGTTGGCACGCAATACCTTTGTGAGCATGTAGATAAGCAAGCGATCGATACGGTGAAGATTAAGGTATTTACCTCAAGTTGGGATGAGATTACTAAAGACGCACTTAAAGCAATAGAGTTCGACCAATCTGCACTTTTTAAGTTAATTTACCAAAATGAATACTCGATGCCTGGAGGAGAGCCGTTTGGCGTTGTAGTTGGAGATTTCGAGCTTGGAAATAATGCTAGGCAACTCGACAAAGATATCTCTGTTATGCGTAAGATCTCCCAAAGTGCAGCTGCGGCGTTTAGTCCGTTTATATTTTCAGCTTCGCCTGAGATATTTGGTGTAGATAGATTTTGTGATTTGTCGTCAATAAAAGAGTTTTCAACTCAGTTTGAGCAAATTGAATATTTAAAGTGGCGTCAACTGAGGAGTTGTGACGATTCTAAGTTTATCGGAATGACCGCTCCTAATGTACTGTTTCGCTTACCGTATCAGTCAGATGGTACGAGAGGGGAGCATTTCATCTTTGAAGAGCGTGTAAAGGATTCAGACAAAGAGCTTCTTTGGGGAAGTGGTGCGTATTGCTTTGCTGCAGTTGCAATACGAGCATTCCAACAGCACGGTTGGTTCACTCACATAAGGGGAATCAAACAAGGAGACTATAGCCAGGGTTTAGTTATTGCTCCAGCACGTTCCAAATTGAAGTTAGACGCCAAAAACTACCGCGATCGCTGTCCGCTTAATTTAAAGTTATCAGAAAAGAAAGAACAAGCGCTATCAGATTGTGGCTTTATTCCAATTTCGCCTGTAGCCGAAACGGATATGGTCGGGATGACGTCCAACGTCTCCATTTATCAATCTACAAAATATCAAGATAAAACGGTTGAAGCGAACGATAAGTTAACGTCCATGCTGCAATACACTTTATGTGTATCGCGAATAGCGCATTACATCAAAGTGATGGGTAGAGATAAAGTAGGCTGTTATCAGGATGCGAGTGCAATTGAGAGAGACTTTCAAAAGTGGTTACACCAATACACAACTGCATCTGATGAAGCATCAGATGAGTTGAGGGCAAAGTATCCTTTAAACGAAGCTCAAATAAGAGTACGTGAAAAACGAGATGCCCCGGGACACTACTATTCAATCGTTCATCTAAGGCCTCATTTTCAGTTAGACCAAATGGTCTCAAGTATTAAGTTGATTACAGAGTTATCACCAGAACACTCTGCATAAGGAAAAAAAATGACTCAATGGAAAGATCTACTAGCACAATCAGACCTAGATTCAGCTTTGAATGTGATCACCGATGGTATTAAAGATGCTCCAAAAGACGCCAATCTTCGTAGTATGTTCATCGAGTTGTTATGCGTTAAAGGGGATTATGAGCGCGCAGATGAGCAATTGATGCAGTCGATAAAGCTATTTCCAGAGTACTTAGCGGGTGCTAGTCAACTACGACACCTCGTAAAAGCCGCGCAAGCACGCGCAGATTTTGCTTCTGGGGCTGCGTCGGCCCAAATACTTGGTACAAGTGAACAAATGACCAAGTCTCAAGTTGATTTAAATTTAGCTTTTACTAAATCAAGTTATGAACAGGTATTAGCACTATCTAGAGAAATTGAGTTAGGTAGAACTATAAAACGCTTTGTCGTTAATGGTACTGAAAAATCAGACGTAAGAGATATTGATGATCGTTTAGGAGGATACATAGAGCTTTTCTCTAGCAAAGGTAATTATTTCCTAGTACCTATAAGCAATGTTGTGTATTTGGAACTGAAACCCGCTAAAACAATACTTGAAAACATTTGGCGACCAATAGAGTTTGAGATTGAAGGTTTGGGGGAAGGGGAAGCACATATGCCGTTAACCTATATTGACTCTGAGTCCAATTCTCAGAAGCTAGCACGAGAAACAGATTGGAAACCATTTGGCGAAGAGGTCTTTGTTGGTCAGGGACAAAAGTGTTTTCTAGCTGGTGATGATTTATTGCCAATTTGCGATCTGCGTACCTTAGAACTTGAGGTACCACAGTAAAATATGCTTGGTGCATCAATAATTGACAAGTTAATTGATAGCGAGCCTACGACACGAATCGAAAAGGACTTTCCGATTACACAGCAAAGCCTACTTGACAACTTGCTAAGGGATCTTGAAGCAATGCTTAATAGCCGAGTCGGTTGGACGGCTTTGCCTGATGACTTGTTGGAGTTGCGTTATTCCATACTGAACTACGGTTTACCTGATTTTTCATCAATGCCCTACAGCAGCCAAGATGGTCAAAAACAGCTGTGTGAGATTGTATGCGCTGCAATTAAAGAGTTTGAACCTCGACTGAGAGAAGTATCGGTATCCATTGCAAATGAAAATAACTCGATAGACCGATCGCTAAGCTTAAAAATTAGCGCGGTGTGCTTGATCGACAAAAATATGCATGAAGTTACGTTTAATTCTGCGATTGAACCAGTCAACCTAGGTCTGAAACTGAGTAAAGCAAAATGAGCGAAGATTTTCTAAAATATTACAACCGGGAGTTGGCTTACTTGCGCCATAAGGGGCAGGAGTTTGGGGAGCAGTATCCTAAAATTGCTTCTAGGCTACGAATGAGTGAAGAACAAGTCGATGATCCCCATGTCGAACGTTTACTTGAAGGGTGTGCTTTTCTAACGGCGAGAATCAGACAGAATTTAGATAACAGCTACCCTCAGTTTACTGAAGCTCTAGCGGGACAACTATTTCCTGATTTTCATGCTCCTATTCCCTCAATGTCGATCATTAAAATGAGTTGCTCCGACTCAACGACAGATTATTTTGAAGTGCCGACGGGAGAAAAAGTGATCGTTGGCGCTCCCGGGTATAAAGAGTGCGAGTTTAGAACGTGTTATCCCGCAAAAATGTATCCAATCGAGGTGACGAATAGTACGTTTGAAAACGCTCCGTTAAAGCCTGTCGGGGCTATATGGGAATCTCAAGCGAAATCCATGCTTAAGGCTTGTGTATCGTCAAATGATGAGGACACCGCATTAGTTGACTTAGGTGTTGAATCTCTAAAGTTTTATCTCAATGGGCAACCCCAATTATCTTTGCGACTTTATCAGATGTTATTCCAGCATTTGATCGGGATTTCATTCGTTGTTAATGGAAAGGAAGTGCATTCTGTTTCGAAACAATACATTAAAGATGTTGGATTTTCTGACTCGGATAGCGTTGTTCCATATAGTAAAAGAAGCTTTTCAGGATCGCGTCTTCTCGTTGAGTACTTACATTTTCCTCAAAAATTCATGTTTTTTGAGCTTGGTAAAATCCAATACGACTCGATTGGCAAAACTAATGAGCTGGAAGTCAATTTCTATTTTGATGTAAGCGATGATTGGTTACCCAAGCAAGTTGGCGACGATAGCCTTATGTTGGGCTGCACACCAATAATCAACTTGTTCCAAAGTACGATGGAACCGCATCGCTTAACACCTTCAGATTATGACTATCATCTGGTACCTCAATATCAGGAGGCAGAAAGCACTGAGGTTGTTTCTGTTTCGGATGTGACGTTAAGAAACTGGAATAAAGCATATAAAAATCTACCTAGTTATTACTCCGGAGAGCATACCTACTATTTGGGAAGTGGCGAAATATATTGGTTGATGAGGAGAGAAGATAAGAACTGGGCAGGAGGGTATGATGAACCAGGGCGAGAGACGTATTTGTCTTTCGTCGACAAAAAACATCAGATTTTCGCTCCAGAAAGTCGAGAGAACTGGTTGATGTATGTCCAGGCTGAGTGTTGCAATCGAAACCTTCCGCAAAAATTACCATTTGGTGGAGGGCTTCCTGAAGTTGCATTACCAGATGTTAATGACAATTTTTCTTGTGTTAAATGTCTAACGTCTTTACCTGAAACGATAAGACCAGAAATGGATGAGAGCACGCGTTGGCAGTTGACCAAGCTGTTAACTCTGAATCACTTTTCTGGCGAAGATGGTCTATCCACATTAAAGCAGACATTAAACCTCTACGCTTTCAATGGAACAGCAGAAACAAAGGCAGTAATTGATTCATTGGTCCACCTGAAATGCGAGAGAACCACTGGCCGCATAAGTACCGGAGGTAAAATAGGCTTTGCTCATGGGGTCAGGATCACGCTGATGATTTCCGATCAAATTTTACCTCAAGAGCAGATTTTCCTTTTAGGAAGTGTACTGTCTATTTATTTTTCACATTATGCAGAGATCAACATCTTTACCCAGTTAGAGGTAAAGCTAAAGTCGACAGGAAGGCGTTTCCATTTATGGCCTGCAATGACAGGAGAGAAGCCGCTTCTATGAGTACTGAACAGTTCTTTGATGACATAACCAAGCATTCTTTATTCGAGGCTCTGCACCTTCTTGAGTTTGAAGTACTGAGGTGTGAGGCTCAAATAGGAACCGATGCTCTACCAAAGCATGAAAGCATGAATCTAAAAGTCAACTCAAAACTAGGCTACGAGAATAACCAGGTTTGCGACGTTAGATATGGAGCTAGTGATCGTTTAGAAATAAAAACAAACTTAATTGGTTTGATTGGTGAGCAGGGGGTTCTGCCACAACATTACAGTGAGCTTGCATTGGCGAGGCTACGAGAGAGTGACTCAGCGATGGTCGACTTTTACGATATTTTTAACCATCGTTTGCTCTCTTTATATTATCGAAGCTGGCAGTTAAGTCAGGTCACTGTACAAGTACGAGCTCACTCAAGAATGGATCGGTCACCCTATGCGGACTGTTTGGATTCAATTTCCAGCGATAATAGTCAGCTAGCACAACACTTTGGTGGTTATCATTCTTCGCCAATTAAAAGTAAAAGTGCATTGAAAAGTATTGTTGAATCGTTAGCTAATTGCAGCGCTAAGATTCATGAATTTAAAGGGCAGTGGTTGCATTTGGACTCAAAAGAGCAGACTCGTTTAACGTCTAATTTGAATCCAGAGGGGCAGTTTTCTCAATTAGGAAATGGCGCATCAATAGGAAAGCGTGTATGGGATATTAATGCCAGTGCAATAATAGAACTACTTCCAACTGGGCCTAATCAAGTCAAAGAACTCCTTCCATTTCACACTCGGCTAAGGGCTGTTAAGTGTGCAGCATCAGCACTTATAGGTAGTCACAAACAAATCCAATGGAAGCTAACTACCAAGCATAGCATGCTTCCAAAATCTTGTTTGTCAAAGCGACAAGGACAACTTGGGTTTGGCACAGTTTTAAAGAAACATGATCGTACGGAAGATCGTGAAATAACAATTAATATTTAAAGGGAAATACAATGGCTTCGTTATCACTATCAGCGTTAGTGGATCGGTTATCACCTCATGCGAAAGAAACTTTGGAACAAGCCGCGGCAATGGCAAGTTCGAGGACTCATTATAGTATTGAGTTGTCTCATTGGCTGACCGCGATAATCCAGAATCCAGCCGATCTGTATCTAGAAGTTTTTGAAAAGTTAAATGTAGATAAGCAAACGGTACAGAGTGAATTACTCGCCCAGTTGGAGAAATACAAAACAGGGTGCCAAACGGTGCCTGGTTTATCTGCACATACCGTAACCGTTATGCAAAATGCATTAATGGCTGCAACCATTGAGTTCAAGACAGATGAGCTGAATTGTATTCATTTGCTATATGCTTATTTGTCGGATGATACGCTGATTAACATGTTAAGTACGGTGAGTCCTGAGTTAAGTCAAATTGAGCCAAATAAGCTGCTGAGCCTTTGGGAGCATACAGAAAGCAAAAATCAGCCAACTCAAGCCGCTGGTGGGGCATTAGAGCAGTTTACCATTGACTTGACCGAACAAGCGCGGCAAGGGCTCATAGATCCTGTGATAGGTCGAGATGATGAAATTAGATTAATGATAGATATTCTTCTAAGACGCAGGCAGAACAATCCTATTTTAACTGGTGAGGCTGGCGTAGGTAAAACTGCCGTAGTCGAAGGGTTGGCACAGAAGATTGTGGATAAAGATGTTCCTCTCCCGTTACAAAATGTGTCGATTAAATCTCTTGATTTAGCCCTTTTGCAAGCCGGGGCAGGTATGAAAGGCGAATTTGAAAATCGACTAAAAAATCTGATTAAAGAAGTTAATCAATCAGTTGACCCGATCATCCTTTTTATTGATGAGGCTCACGGACTTATTGGTAGTGGAGGACAAGCTGGTCAAGGTGATGCTGCCAATATACTTAAACCTGCTCTAGCTCGAGGGGAGCTCCGTACAATCGCTGCAACGACTTGGGCAGAATATAAGAAATACTTTGAAAAAGATGCAGCCCTAACTCGTAGGTTTCAAGTTGTCAAAGTTGACGAGCCATCCACTGAGTTAGCGGTTGATATGTTGCGGGGTCTCTTGAGTATTATGGCAGATCATCATGATGTTTATATAACTAGCCAGGCTTTGACCTCTGCTGTTCAACTTTCTGCTAGGTACATTAATGGCCGCCAACTACCGGATAAGGCAGTTTCAGTTCTTGATACTGCTTGTTCAAGGGTCGCATTGAGTCAATCAGCAACGCCGGGGTTGCTTGATTCGAAGCGCAAAAAACTAGCCTTAAAACAAGAAGAACTTACGCAACTATCCAAGGAAGCTCTATTTGGTTCAGATCATGGAGATAAAGTGTGCCAGATTAGCAATCAAATTGAGACTCTAAAAGAAGCAATAATAACGCTAGAAGAGCGTTGGGACCAAGAGGTTGAATGGGTCTCTCAAGCCAAAGCGTTACGTATTAAGATTGCGGAGAACAGTTCAGAGGAAGATAGACGAAAACTGATTGAACTCGAGAACAAACTGTCTATCAACACAGAGCCGCTTGTATTCTCACATGTTAGTGAAACCTTAGTTGCAGAAGTCATTTCAGACTGGACCGGTATACCGCTTGGTAAGCTTCAAAATGATGAAATCGAAGCGGTGCTTAACTTGAAAGGCAGTTTGTGTGAAAGAGTGGTTGGGCAGGATCATGCCTTAGAGATTATGGCTGAAGTGATAAAAACTGCGCGAGCTCAACTAATGGATGAAAGCAAGCCCAATGGTGTCTTCTTATTGGTAGGTCCTAGTGGAGTAGGTAAAACGGAATCTGCGCTAGCAATCGCCGAAAAAGTCTATGGTAGTGAAGATAATGTCACGACTATCAATATGTCTGAATTTAAAGAAGAGCACAAAGTTTCGTTACTATTGGGGGCTCCTCCTGGTTATGTCGGCTATGGAGAGGGAGGCGTTCTTACTGAAGCCGTGAGGCGGAAACCATATAGTGTGATCCTACTCGATGAGATGGAAAAAGCCCATCCAGGAGTACAAGATATTTTCTACCAAATCTTTGATAAGGGAATAATAAAAGACGGCGAGGGACGTGATATTGATTTTAAGAACACGATTATCATCATGACCGCGAATACAGGCTCAGATACAACGATGACCTTGTATAGTGATCCTGAACTTGCTCCAGAGCCTCAATCGCTGAAAGAAGCGTTACGCGAAGACTTGCTTCAGGATTTTAAACCGGCCTTTTTAGGGCGTGTCAATATCTTACCCTACTTACCGTTGAGCAAATCTGTATTGATTAACATTGGTCAGTTAAAAGTCAATAAGGTTAAAGCTCGGGTTTTAGACCACTATGGTGCAACCCTTACAGTTACGGATGATTACATTTGTCATCTAGTAGAAAGTAGTAATGAATCTGAGAGTGGAGCAAGGGCGATTCAAACCATGATGGAAAATCATCTTCTACCTCGAATTTCTAATGAAATATTGTCTTCAGTTCTCAGTAGTAAGAATATCGAGAGTATTGTAGTGGATTATGTAAATTACGAACTAATTGTCTCAGTTTCTTAACATTCGTTTCATTGAGATAATTAATTGAGAAGGTAATCGAATTAAATTAAGTTTTCTTTAGTTGGTACTTAAAAAATAATTAAATTAACGTTATAAAAGATTGTATTTAAAACTAACCTTTTGATACATGAATCAATAATCATCTCACTTCAATGTAGATGGTTTTAATATAGTTAAATGTCAATTATTAATGCTATAGGAGATTAGCATGCAGTCTAATACGTATCTTAAATATGCAGATATTAAAGGTGAGGCAACTGCTGAGCAATACAAGGATTTAATCACGCTGCTATCTGTTGATTGGAGTGTTGGCCGTGAAATTTCATCATACACTGGTACTGCAATGGATCGTGAAGCAAGTGCGACGCGTTTGTATGATCTAACAATCACTAAGCTTCAAGATCGTGCTTCACCGGATCTGTTTAAAGAGGCTACGATTGGTAAAGGTAAACCAGCTGTTTTCCATATCACGAAACAGGGTGAAAAAGTTGAAGAAATCATGAAGATCGAACTGACCGATGCAATGATTTCAAACTACTCAGTGTCAATTCAAGATGACCGTCCACTTGAGACTATCACTATTTCCTACACGGAAATGATGATGACGGTTACTCCTACTGATGATAAGAACAACACTTCAGCGCCACTTGTATATGGCTACAGTGGTGTTAAAGGTCAACAAATGTAGTCTAATTGCGGGGGCTAATGTCCCCGCTATTTTAAAAGAAGTATGTAATGAAAAAAGCAACACAAGATAATAACTTTATAAGTATATCTACTCCATTTGGAAAAGATGCAGTTATTCTGAATTCCTTTGAATACAGAGAAAAGGCCTCAGAGCTTTTCTCATTACGTGCCCATGCCTATTTTAATGGTCAGAAAGGAGAGCTAAATAGTATCCTTGGTAAGGAAGTAGTTGTCACACTAGAAAACAATAAATATGTAACTTCACAACCAAGATATTTTCATGGCGTTGTTTCAAGAGCAAAACTGACGGGTACAAGAATAAGCAAAGAACATGATGGCGAGAACTATAAAAATATAGAGATTCTTATCGAACCTAAATTAAGATTTTGTCAATATCGAATTAATTGTAAAGTTTTCCAAAATAAAGACCTGAAAGAAATTATTTCTGAAGTGTTGTCAGAACATGGTGTAGCATTTAACTTTAAGTTAAATAAAAATTACCCTAAATATACTTATAGAGTGCAATATCAAGAGTCTGATTTAAGCTTTGTGAAGAGGATATTGGCTGAAGAAGGTCTATCCTTCTGTTTTGTCCATTCAACGTCTTCTCATACTATCGAAATTTTTGATGATGTTAGTTATTACAAGCCCGGGGTAGAGTTTATGGTAGACCATGATAGCGGTACTGCCAATGCTAGCCATATATCTGCTTGGAGTGAAAGCCAATCGATTGCTACTAAAGCAAGCCATAAGACAGGCTATGACATGTTAAAGCCAGCAGCTTTTCCGAAAAACAGTGTAAATGGTGCTTCTTCCTTATTTACCATCCCTTCCAGTGAGCACTTCGAGTATATGGGCGAATCTGAAACTGCAGACCATTATGCTTCCAGGAATATGCATGCGATTGAGTCTATCCAGCAAAATATGTACTTGTGTGGTGGAGAAGCAACATGTCGAACCTTTACGGTTGGTAAGTGTTTCAAATTTAAAAAACATGAAGACAAATCTCGAGTAGGGAAAGAGTACGTTTTAGAGTCCGTTACCTTATCCGCTTCTGTTTTTAACCAGACAGGTCAAGGTGGGACTGCTTCTCAAGGTGTAAGGGTTGCCTTTACTTGTGTTGATTCGACCACGATTTTACGCCCAACCGTCAACTATGTTAAGCCGGAAATAAAAGGGCTACAAACTGCGATTGTGACTGGTAATAAAGATGGTGAAATATACATAGATAAGCATGGTCGAATTAAGGTGCAGTTTCATTGGGATAGAAAAGGTAAATACGATGCTAACAGCTCGTGCTGGATTAGGGTTGCCCAGAACATCGCTGGCAATAGTTGGGGTGCAGTGTTTCACCCTAGGGTCGGGCAAGAAGTTATTGTTGAATTTGTTAATGGTGACCCTGATCAACCGATAGTTACGGGGGCACTCTACAACGGTAGCCAGTTGCCTCCGTATTCACTACCAGAGCAGAGTTCACAAAGTGGTTATAAATCACGTTCTGTACAGAAAGGAGCAAGTAACTTCAATGAGTTACGTTTTGATGATAAACCTGGTGAAGAGCATATTTACCTTCATGCCGAAAAGCTCTTTCAAATGCTTGTTGAAGATAATGCTGAAATCTCAATTGAGAACAATAGAACTGAGCAAATTACCAATGATTCAACGCAAACTATAGGTAAGAACCTTTCTGTAGAAGTTGGCGAGAACTATGCCGGAAATATAGGTAAGTCACTTTCTTTAAAAGCGGGGAAGAGTATCGAGATTAAAGTTGGTGGAGCATCAATAGAGATGTCTAGTTCCGGAGAAATAAACATCAAAGGAAGTAAGATATCAATCAATGGTTCTGCTATCGCGTTAAAAGCGGGTCAAATCTCTCTCAACTAAGGAGCAGTAATGGGTAAGCCGTCAGTGGTTATTGGTAGCTTTCATGTTTGTCCTAAGAAAACAGGAAAGATCCCTCATGTTGGCGGGCCTGTCGTAATGGGCTCACCTAACGTTAAAATAGGTGGTATTCCCGCCGCCAGGCAAGGTGATAAGTTAGTGTGTGTTGGGCCTCCAGACAGTATCTCTGCTGGTTCATCTAGTGTCAAAATCAATGGTAAACCAGCAGCTCGCGCTGGTGACGCAACTTCACACGGCGGGAAAGTTGTCGTAGGAAATCCAACAGTACTTATTGGTGGTTAGTTTGGCGTTAGGCTTTGAAGTGAAGTTTTTGTATATAAACGGTCATGAGTCATCTAGCTTTAAATCGCTCTTAGATGCCATTGATGCTGCCGGCCAAATACAAGTAAATCAACAGATATGTCATTTAGATCGTAAACCTAGTAAAACTCTAAGCGGTTACGCGGAGCGGATTCTGGCCCATCTTGTTAGAGGAACTATGATAGTTCTTTTGCCTTCGAAGACTGAAAAGTCTGAAGTGCAATCTACGATACAAGTGCTCAGTGAGCTAGTTAAGTTCAAAAACGAAGTTAATTTTCAATGTTATCCATACGGAAATGCTTCCTTTTTGCTGGCTCTTTCGAACATTGAAAGGGAGATAAAGCAAGAGGACTGTTGGATCCTGGCCATACACCCAGCTCATTCTCAAAGAGAAAATAATCTTAATAGCGATGCTGTTATCTTAGCAAAGGCCTTTGCAACTGATACAGGACTAGAGTGTTTACCCGTTAGAGTTGACTTAGCAAGTTCTGCTAACCAAAGTGCTATCGATAAGGTGGCCTCTCAGCTATCATTTAGAAGTCGTTCAGTGTTTAGCTCGCTTTCCTTATCTTTAGACGAAGATGAGCCACATTGGTTGAACTCGATTCAGAACTTATCTCCTTGGGTATCGGAGGTGACAAATTACGAGTTTCTCGATGCTAAATTGGGTCCCCTTGGCTCGTGTGGCGGTTTACTAAAAGCAATAGATGCATTTGATAAACAAACTGAGGACCCCAAAGAGGGCTTCCATCACTTACAGCTTGATATTGAGCCCGAAGGGTATGCCGTTGGTACGACATATACCTGGATTAATGGTTTGAAAAACGTTTAGCCATATTTGCTGCGTTTCAACACAAACCACATGAAAAGCTTACGAACTCACGATATTCTAGGGGGATAATAAGATAGCGCCATGTTGATGGCAGAAAGTGAATTCGAATGAAGTTTATCCATACCTCAGATTGGCACCTTGGCCGACAGTTTCATAACGTCTCTTTGCTTGACGATCAGCAAGCGGTTCTTGACCAGTTAATCCAATACATTGAAAACAACCCTGTTGATGCAGTGGTGGTTGCTGGTGATATTTATGACCGTTCTGTCCCACCAACCATTGCGATTGAACTACTTAACAAAGTGGTGAAGCGAATCTGTGGTGAGCTAAACACGCCGATGATTTTGATTTCTGGCAACCATGATGGTGCAGAGCGTCTAGGTTTTGGTTCAGAACAGATGAAAAATGCGGGTCTTCACATTATCAGTAACTTTGAAGATATGCTTACCCCTGTTGTTATCGATACCGAAAGCGCAGGGCAAGTTGCTTTTTATGGCATGCCTTATAACGACCCTGAGCAAGTCCGTTTTGTCTATCAAGAACCCGTTTCGACCCACGATCAAGCGCACAAGCTACTCGCAGAAAAAATCACTGAGCAGTTCCAACCAGAGCAACGCAACGTGTTAGTCAGCCACTGCTTTGTCGATGGTGCCATTGAGTCTGAATCTGAGCGTCCACTTTCGATTGGTGGTTCCGACCGCGTCAGTCACGAGCATTTCCTCAACTTTGACTATGTAGCGTTGGGGCATTTGCATCAGCCACAGAAAAAAGGCGAAGAATACATTCGTTATTCTGGTTCACTGATGAAATACAGCTTTGGTGAACAAAACCAAAAGAAAGGTTTCACGCTGGTGGAAATCGACCAAAACGGGTTTGTCTCGGCAGAGCACATTGACCTTGCTGCACCTCATGAGATGCGAATCGTTGAAGGTGAACTTGAACAAGTGATAGAGCAGGGCAAAACCGATCCGAAAAACGAAGACTACTTGTTGGTACGTTTGATGGATAAGCACGCGATCTTAAACCCTATGGAAAAGCTACGTGCTGTTTACCCAAATGTTTTGCATTTAGAAAAACCGGGTATGTTAATTGGTGTCGAGCAGGAAATGGCGCAAGCGAAGTTGGCGAGAAGTGAGATAGACATGTTCCGAGACTTCTTTTCAGAAGCGCAAGACAGCCAATTATCGCAAGAACAAGATCAAGCGATCAGTGACATCATCAAACAACTTTCTCAGCAAGCTCAGTAAGGACCAAACATGAAACCCATTAAACTGACAATGCAGGCTTTTGGTCCGTTTGCTCAAACAGAAACGATTGAATTCGACAAGCTGGGAACTAACCCTCTGTTTCTTATCAACGGTCCTACTGGTTCGGGTAAAACCTCGATTCTCGATGCGATTTGTTTTGCGCTTTATGGTGAAACAACAGGTAACGAGCGCCAAGGCATTCAAATGCGTTGCGATATGGCAGCGCCAACGTTATTGACTGAAGTGACGCTTGAGTTCTCTTTGCACGGCAAGTCTTATCGAGTGATTCGCTCACCAGAACAAGAAGCACCAAAAGCGCGTGGTGAGGGCATGACGGTGCGTAAGCATACCGCAGCATTGTATGAGATTACGAACGAAGAAAAGCTCATCACCAGCAAAACAACGCAAGTAAAGACAGAAGTGGCTGACATTATAGGCTTGAACGAAACTCAGTTCCGCCAAGTGATGGTGCTGCCACAAGGTAAGTTTCGAGAGTTGTTACTTGCGACGTCCAAAGAGCGTGAAGAGATATTTGGTCAGCTATTCCAAACGGATATCTACAAGAAGATTGAATATGCGCTGAAAGACAAAGCGAGTGCCATTAGCAAAGCCAAAGACGAGTTTGATAACCAAATTCGAGGCGCACTGCAGGTGGCTGGTGTTTCTTCCGAAGCGGAGTTAACAGAGGAGCGTGAAGCGTTATCTGTTCAATTTGAAACCGTGCAAAAGCAAGAGCAAGAATCACTGGCTCAATTAAATGCGGTAAAAACGGAACTGCAGAAAGCAGAAGCGCTGAGCAATGAGTTTAAAAAGCGCGAGCAAGCCGAAATTGCATTGAAGCAACATTTGGAACAGAGCGATGCTTTCTCATCACGTCAATTGCAGTTAGACAATGCGAAGAAGGCAAGCAAGGTTGAGTTGCCCTATGTCACGTTACAAAATGCCTCAAAGCAGATGCAAGAGCTTGAGCAAAAGGTGGCTAAGCTTTCTCAAGATCTTAATGTGGCAAATGACGCGGTAAAGTCCAAAGAAGGCACATTGCAAACCGCGCAAGAACAAGCCGCACAATTGCCAAAACTGACAGAGCAGCAATACCAACTTGAAGGCATGAAAGGAAAGTTGGTTGAAAAGTCAGAGCTAGAGAAAGCCATTAACGCAGGTTTGACGCAAAAGTCAGAGTTTGAGGCAACGCTTAAGAAATATATCGCTCTGAAAGAGAAGTTAACGCTAGAGGCGCAACAAGGTCAGAAGTCACTGGATCAAGCTCGAGTCGATGTTGCAAGTATTGGCAGTGTAGAGGCTGAGATAAAACAGCAACAACGTTTGATGCAAGACCTACAGAAGCTCACGGGCTTAAACCAAGAGCTAGCGAAATTGGAGGCATTGACGCCTAGCAAACAAGCTTCGGTTGACCAAGCAAAAGCGCGATATGTAGAACTTCAACGCTCAGCAGATACACTTGAATTGAGCTGGCACAATGCTCAAGCCGCTGTATTGGCTCTGCGCTTACAAGCCGGTGAAATGTGTCCGGTGTGCGGTAGTGTAGACCACCCTCAACCCGCTCAATTTGTTGGTGAAGAGGTAACAAAAGAGCAAGTTCAGCGTGCTCGAAACACGGAGCGAGAAGGGCAAGTTGTACTTAACCAATTGAACAATCAGTTGGAGCAGCACAATATCGCAGTCGGACAATACAAGCAGCAGATTGAGCAACTATCCGTTGAACTTGGCCAAAACGCATCAATGGATTTAAGCGCGTTACAAGCGTCTATGCAGCAGCTCAGTGAACGTTTACAGCAATTGTCATCGATTAACTTGGTTCAGCTGGAACAAAGCGTCAATGAGTTAAACCAGCGTTGTGTTACTGGGGAAGGTAAGATCAATGATCTGCAAAATCAGATGGCAGCGAATGAATCGACGATAAAAGTGAACCAAGAGCAACTGGCTAAACTCTTAGCTTCGTTAGATGCTAAGTATTCTTCTCTTGAAGTTCTTGAGCAAGACATTGTTGCGATTCAAAAGCAGGTTATGGATTTGAATACTTCATTAGAGACTGCACAAAATCATTTACAACGAACCGTGCTGGAGAAGACCAATATTGAAAGCCAACTGATAACCCATCAACAGTGGTTGAATGAGGCGCTCGATCGTTTGAACACAGCCAAAGTTGACTGGGAGCTGGCTTTGCAGGCGAGCGCATTCGAGGATGAAGCGCAATTCCTAGCATGTAAAGTTGATGAAGCCGAGATGCAGGTTTGGCAGAAAGAAATTGATGCGTTCAAACAGAGTCAAATCAAGCTAGAGCAAACCTTAGCAGACTTGAGTTCAGAGTTGAAAGACTTGGCATTGCCTGATTTAGAAAAGCTTAACGTTAAACTAAACAGTGTTCAGCAAAGTTACGTTGAAGCGCGCAATCAGCTTGATAGCACGCGCTCTTTGTATGAACGTTTAGAGAAAGTCCGCAATGACATCGCGACGTTACATGACAAAAACACTAAGTTAGAAGACGAATATAAAGTGTTTGGTACTTTGTATGACGTTGCTAGCGGTAAAACGGGTAGCCGAATCAGTCTGCACCGATTTGTCCTTGGTGTGTTACTAGACGACGTGTTGATTCAAGCGTCACAGCGTTTAAGTCTGATGAGTAAAGGTCGTTATATCTTGGCTCGTAAAACCGAAGGCTTTAAAGGTGCGGCAGGGCGAGGCTTGGATTTGGTGGTTGAGGATAGCTACACAGGTAAAACGCGCGATGTCGCGACATTATCAGGTGGTGAATCTTTCATGGCAGCGTTGGCATTAGCGCTTGGTCTATCTGATGTTGTGCAGTCTTACAGTGGCGGCATTCGCTTGGATACGCTGTTTATTGATGAAGGTTTTGGCAGTTTAGATCCGGAATCTTTGGATCTTGCGATTCAAACCTTGGTAGACTTGCAGCAAACGGGGCGTATGATTGGCGTGATTTCTCACGTATCTGAGCTGAAAGAGCAGATGGCGCAGCGTATTGATGTTGAACCATCACGACTTGGTTCTACCGTTTCTGTGAAGTCTCAGATGGCATTTGATTCTTAATCGGTAAAGGTAAACGGTACCGATAAACATTGATAAACAAAAAGCCCCGCTAGATTACAGTGTAAAGTAGCGGGGCTTTTTGGTCCTCAGTCTCGAAGCATTTATTGTTCGCAGAAGCGACCTTCTTTCGGTGATTGCGTAATCGCATATTCACCATCAAGGTTGCGGTAAACAACCGTGTTCCAAACTGAGCCGTCATTCAATTCAAACTCTATCGCGTAGTTCACACCACTTACAATTTGTGCATGAACGGACAAGATCTGTTTAAACGAAGCGAGAGTTTCCATTTTATTTAGGACAAAGGCCATAGCCTTTTGAGCGTCTGGGGTAGCATCGAATTTGTTCCACCCACCTGGCATATTTCCTTGTGTATCACATACATCTGCCGAGGTTGTTGGCTGTGTCGCTTCATCTTGAGATTTTTGCTGACATCCGACAAGCAAAACCAAGATTACGCAAGCTGACACTGTTTTTAATTTCATAAAAATAACCTCTATTTATGTAAGCCCGCATTATATAGGTTGGCATTCCAGCCCAATGTCTACGTTGTGCAAACTTTTATATGAACAGGGTTAAATCCTGATTAAATCGTTGCGAGTGACCTCAAAATAATAGATTTTGGTTAACTTTTTGCGTGATTTTGATAGTAAGTCACGCTTGAGAGCGAACGCTAATTTTCTATTCATTTTGCGTCGTGAATTAAGATCACAATTATAAAATAGACATGGAAAACAAAACTTTGCACGTGTATCTGTTTTCTCAATACGGCCATATAATCCAATAAAAATTCATTAGGCACCAATAGAAAGTGCTGAATGATTGTTGTGATGAAGCAAAATGGATGAGAGGTAACACGATGAAGCAAAAAGCGCTATATCTAGCAGTAGCATTGGGTTTGAGTGGTCTTTCAAACGTAGCATCCGCTAATGAAATGGTGAATCCAGATGGTGGTGTCGTAGTCGGTTATTGGCATAACTGGTGCGATGGGGCTGGTTACAAGGGCGGCAATGCACCGTGTGTGACGCTGGATGAAGTTGATCCTATGTACAATGTGGTTAACGTCTCCTTTATGAAGGTGTTCAATACCAGCGAAGGCCGCATTCCAACTTTTAAGCTCGATCCAAATATTGGTCTTTCAGAACAACAATTTATTGATCAAATTGGCGCACTAAACCAACAAGGACGCGCCGTTCTTATTGCGCTTGGTGGTGCAGATGCGCACGTCGAGCTGAAAACTGGCGATGAACAAGCATTCGCTCAAGAGATCATCCGCCTGACTGATAAGTTCGGCTTTGATGGTCTAGATATCGACTTGGAGCAATCTGCAGTAACCGCGTCAGACAACCAAACAGTAATCCCAGCTGCACTTCGTCTTGTAAAAGAACACTACCAACAGCAGGGGAAAAACTTCCTAATTACGATGGCGCCTGAGTCTCCATACCTAACAGAAGGTGGCAAATACGTTCCTTATATTACGGGATTAGAAGGGTACTATGATTGGATCAACCCTCAGTTTTACAACCAAGGTGGTGATGGCATTTGGGTTGAAGGTGTGGGTTGGATTGCACAAAACAATGATGCGCTAAAACAAGAATTCATTTACTACATTTCAGACTCTCTATCGAACGGTACACGTGGTTTCCACAAAATTCGGCATGATAAATTGGTGTTTGGTATTCCATCTAACATTGATGCAGCGGCAACGGGCTTTGTACAAGACCCTCAAGATCTTTACGACGCGTTTGACCAACTTAAAGCGCAAGGGCAGGCACTTCGTGGCGTAATGACATGGTCGGTGAACTGGGATATGGGCACAGACAAGAATGGTCAGGCGTACGGTGAAAAGTTTGTGAAGGATTACGGTCCGTTCATCCATGGCCAGACTCCACCACCGCCAAGTGAAGGTGAACCGGTGTTCAGCGGCATCAGTGATGTTCGCGTGCATCACGGTAGTTCATTTGATCCGTATGCTGGTGTTACCGCGTCTGATAAAGAAGATGGAGACCTAACTAACAGCATCACTGTCGAAGGTTCAGTTGATGTGAACACCGTTGGCACATATGTTTTGGTTTACAGTGTAAAAGACAGCGACAACAATGAAACCAAGCAAAGCAGAACAGTTGTTGTTTACAGCCTAGTGCCTGAGTTTGAAGGTGTAACGGATACGACCATACAGCTTGGTGATGCATTTGACCCAATGGCAGGTGTAAAAGCCACGGATGCAGAAGACGGTGATTTGACTGATCAAGTGCGTGTAGAGGGCAGCGTAGATGTGAACGTTCTAGGCGTCTACGACTTGGTTTACCGCGTAACGGACAGTGCTAATCAAACTACGACGGCTCAACGTTCTGTAATTGTTTCTGATGGCAGCAGTTACCCTCCGTATGAATCTGGAAAAACGTATGAAGCAGGTGACATTGTCACAGGTTCAGATGGCAACTTGTATCAATGTAAACCATGGCCATACACAGGATGGTGTTCAAACCCTTCTTATGCGCCAGGTGAAACTGTTTATTGGTCAGACGCGTGGGATAAGTTGTAATTAGCCCATTAGTTTAGGTATACCCAAGTAACCTCGAGGTGCTAGGTTCAGCGAGATTGACTTGGTTTGCAGACGCGGGGCGATTTAAAGGTTTAGTGGGTCTAAATCAAGAATCGACAACAAAGTATACAAGCCAAGTCAACTCGCCCTCAGGGAGCGTGTCATTGACCCGATTACTGCGTCAAACAACTTGGAAAGAGCTGGCTATTCCGCTTCGTTGTTTTCCTTGCTTACTTTCGGTAAACAGGGAATCAATGACAACGCTCTGAATCAGCACCTTGAAGTCACTTGGGTATAGACCTCCTTAACGGGAGGCTTTTTTATGCGCGTTACTTCACACCCTATTGAACCTACACTAGAACTTTAAAGCCTAATCATTAGTATTCCGCCTCCGCATTTTCCCGGCTTACCTATAGTTGGAGTGCGTCGCTCTTTGTCAATTTGGTACGGTCACCTAGGAGGATTTAATGAAAAGGATCAATGTAGTAGGCAGCAGTGGAAGCGGTAAATCAACGTTTTCAAAGCAGCTCGCAATGAAATTAGGTGTCACGTACATAGAAATGGACAGGTTGTTCTGGCTTCCCGATTGGAAAGAACTCGATGATGAGATGTTCTTCGATAAAGTTGTGGACGTGACTCAACAAGACGCTTGGGTACTCGACGGGAACTACAGCAGAACACAACCATACAAATGGCAAAGAGTCGATACCATCATCTGGCTCGATTATTCACGTTCTATCACCACTTATCGCTCCGTAACTCGTGCGATCAAAAGGGCATGGACTCAAGAAGAGTTCTGGGAAGGAACTGGAAATAGAGAAAGTTTTAGAAAAGCGTTTTTGAGTAAGGATTCGATTATTTGGTGGTCGGTTAAGAATTACCGAAAGAATCGGAAGCGTTATTTAAAACTGAAGGAGGACTTAAAAGGTTCGCCTGTCGAGTTCATCCACATCACTTCGCCAAAAATGGCACAAGATTTTCTTGGCTCTCAAGATTTTATAAATAGATAAGTAACTTATTTAAATGAGTTTTTAATTACGGCTCGCAGTTGTCTAAATTTATAAAACTCATCATTATTCAAATGATGAATACTATTGGTTACCGTCGTATTCATTGTGGAGGTACTATGATCGGTCACGAAGAAATGGCAATATCGAGCTACCTTGGTTGGTTACTTGCGGTTATGTTGGTTTACCCCTTTGCTTATGTTGGTATTCACATCGGTATATTCGACATAAAAGTCCGTGCCAAAGTCAGCTGCTATTTCAATCGTACTGTATTAGTTCTGATTGCATTTCTGCTGATTATGCATATGCAAACGGAAGTGATTTATGGCAAGTATTTTCTCGACCTTTGGGAAGCACAACAATAACTCTGATCGCATTAATTCACATTGCCTTGTGCTAAGTTGTCGGAAGTGAACTAAAAATCGATAACTTAGCATGAAGCCATACAACCTTTATTTTCTGCATACTTCACCCGTACACATTCCACGTTTCTCTGAACTGATGACAGAGCTCGCACCTGATTTAAAAGTCGCACACTTTGCCGATACTGACTTACTGGATAGGTTGGTTGCTGGCGAGGACGAATCTAAGGTAAAACAAACTGTACAAGACAAAGTACGAGAGCTTTCTGAACAAGCAAACTTGGTGGTTTGTACCTGTTCCTCAATTGGTCGCTTTGCTGAATCACTTACAGAGCAGGACATCAATGTTCAGTGTATCGACCGCGCGATGGGTGACCAAGCTGTAACTTATGAGCGAGTGTTGTTACTTGCGGCATTATCGACAACGCTTGAACCTAGCTTAGCGTTACTTGAGACGAGTGAGGGCAATTGTATCCGTCAGTTAGATACGTTTGTGGTTGAAGGAGCTTGGGAACGGTTTCTCAACCAAGATGACCAAGGCTATTACGATAAGATCAAAGGGGTAATAGAGCAAAAGGCTCGCGATTATGACGTAATCGTCTTGGCACAAGCTTCTATGTCAGGTGCAGCGTCATTAGTTGATGTTGACATACCAGTATTAAGCAGCCCACGTTTAGGCGTAAAAAGGGCAATTGAAACCTTGAGGACATTCCATGCAAATAACTAGTTGGATTCAGCTTTGCTTACGTGAGCTTGAAGGTGCGCCTATCAAAGAACATTCCGATATCGAAGCGTCTTTTGCGGAGTCTGAACGTTTCTCAAAGTGGAAGACAAGCAAAAGAGAAATACGCTTCGAAGAAGTCAGTGATCGTTGCTGGATCAAGAGCTGCACAGGTGGCTACATCACAGAGGTGCACTTACATGCGGATGGTTCACTCGATGAATACACCTTGTTTGGACGCCTTCATACCAAAGGGCATTGGGAGCTAGAGGCTGGCGTACTTCATATCACGATCTACAAAGGTGAAAACACTTATGAACTTTCTGTTGTAGGAAACCGTGAACCTTCCATCCACTCTGCGATTGAATACAAAAATGGAGAAGTGCACTCCTATCTAAAACTGACTCCAATTTCTCAATAGCAATTTAACAAGGACGAGTACCACAATATGGATATTGTATTTGTAAGGCATGGCGTGCCAGATTTTACGTTAGCGGATGAGCGGCAGATGACCCAACTTGAAAAGGACTATGCGCCGCTCTGTCGAGAGCATTTGCCCGTGCTGCAAGAAAAACTCAATCATGTAGTATTTGACGATGCCGATATCATCATCAGCTCACCTTATACGCGTACTCTTCAAACTGCAGAAATTCTCAATCGTCATCGCGGTTTGCCTTTGTTTGTTGAGCATGACTTGAGAGAGTGGCGTGCTGACAAAGAAGGTGGCTACATTACCTTGAATGAGAGAGACCGACGTTGGCACGAATATCGAGAGCTTTTAAAAGTAGGTATTTCAATGACTGACCCCCGCTATGAACATGTTGACGAGCTAAAAACACGAGCGGAGTTAGTACTGGAGCGTTACCGTCAATATCGAAAGGTTGTTGTCGTGAGCCACTTTAATGTGTTTGAAGCACTACAAGGTTTCCAAGAGGTAGGACTGTCCTGTGGAGAATTTAGGTACATTCGTTTTTGATCGATTTCTTATCTTCTATAGTAAAATCAGACACTAAATTAATTTCAGGTTGCTGTATGAAATCTCTTAAAACACTTTTACTTTTGTCCCTTGCAACGTTGTTTGGCTGTACGTCTAAACCGGACGGCGTGGAGCCGGTCAACAACTTTGAACTTCAACCATATCTAGGCAAGTGGTATGAAATTGCACGTCTTGATCATTCCTTTGAGCGTGGTTTATCGAATGTGACGGCTGAATACGAGTTACGTGAGGATGGTGGCGTAACGGTTATCAACCGAGGCTATTCAGAAGAAGATAAAGAATGGACGCAAGCTGACGGCAAAGCGTATTTCGTCGATGGTGAAAACACAGGGCATTTGAAAGTGTCTTTCTTCGGTCCGTTTTATTCGTCTTACATCGTATTTGAGCTAGGTGAGAACTACGACTACGCGTTTATCTCTGGTTTCAATCACGACTACCTATGGCTACTGTCACGCACACCAACTGTCGATAAAGCAACGGTCGAGCGTTTCAAACAAGTAGCAAAAGAGAAAGGCTTTGCGTTGGACGAGCTAATTCTCGTAGACCAAACCAAATAACACGCGAAATGATTGCCTTATAACAACGATCTGTGCTTCATAAAACTCAGTGGTGTCTGTCCGGTTTGTTTCTTAAAGAACGCAATAAATGCGCTGTCTGATGAGAACTCCAAACAATGGGCAACATCACTGACTTGTCTTTCCTCACATAAGAGTTCAATAGCTTTAAGCAGTCGCCATTGTTGACGCCAATCTTGATAAGCCATGCCAGTCTCAGCCTTGAATAGGCGCGTAATGGTTTTACTGCTCGCGCCAACGGTTTGTGACAGTTGGTTTAACTCAGGTGCTATAAAATCACCCTTGGTCATTGCCTTACGAAACTCTGTTAAACGTCGATCAGAAGGCAAGGGCAATGAAAACTCAAACTGCTTCGCTTGGTAAAACTCTTCCCAAAACAAAGTGCTCGTAGCCTGAGTTTTTGTTTCTTCAATATCCCATTCCCATAATGCCATTTTGTCGATCAGTGCTTTTAAAAGATCGTTCACCTCAATCATCACTATTTCATCAGGGCATGTGTATTTACTGCAATCGAAATAGAGTGAACGGTAAGCCACAACGTTGGTCATGACGGCTCTGTGAGAAGTATGTGGTGGAATCCACACTGCTTTAGTTGGTGGTAAGGTACAAATAGAGTTATTGAGTGCGAACGTCATGCAGCCTTGTGGCGCATAAAGCAATTGTCCTTTCTTGTGCTCGTGCATACCGGAATCATGTTTGCCGACGTCCGCTGCAATGCCAACCACACTCGCGGCAATCGCGTCCGCATCAAATCGAGTATTATCTTCAATAATTGCCATTTGTCCGATTCTTGATGTTTTTGGTTTTAATGTTGTTAATGGGTAAAGCATAACGCCTTCTATACTGCACGCCAAGTTAAGTTCGTTACCCACTTAAGCCACGAAATATCGGCACGGGTGGGACAGAGAGGTAAAAATGAAAACGAAACCTTCTATTGGATTGATGGTGGTGATGCTGATGTTTCCGCAAATTGTGGAGACGATTTACAGCCCAGCACTTGGCAACATTGCTCAGTCGTTTGCTGTGACGTATTCCCAAGCGGCGCAAACCCTGTCTATCTATTTTTCTGCGTTTGCTATAGGCGTGGTGGTTTGGGGAATCTTGGCCGATAAGTGGGGCAGACGCCCGACCATGTTGGCAGGGTTGCTGGTTTACGGCGTATCTGCTTTGGTCGCTATGCAAACAGACAGCTTTGATGTGATGATGATAGCTCGCGCGTTCAGTGCTTTTGGTATTGCGGTTGGGTCGGTCGTGACACAAACTATGTTAAGAGACAGTTTTTCTGGTGATGAGCTAGGCAGAGTATTTAGCGTTATGGGCATGGGGATTTCCATTAGCCCGGTGGTTGGCATGCTGATCGGCGGTCAGTTAACAGCACTCGGCGGCTATGAACTTGTCTTCTTTGCTTTGTTTATCATGGCGCTTGTAATGCTGTGCTACAACGCGGTAAAGCTGCCTGAAACACAAACTCAGAAGCAGCCATTAGAGATCGGTTCTTTGCTAGGACGAATGTTGAAAGACGCTCAAATCTGGCAATCTGCATTGTTGGTTGCGCTCTACAACATTGCTTTGTTCGCGTACTACCAATTGGGCGCATTCACTTTTGAGCAGCTCGGGCTGAGTTCGGAGCAGTTCGGATACAGCGGTGTGATATTGGGCGTTGGTACCTTAATCGGCAGTTTGATGAATAAATCGTTGTTAGCAAAAGGTCGCTCACAAGCGCATCTACTTTGGATTGCATCAACACTGTTGATTATTGGTGGCTTTGGTGTGTTTCTGCTTCAAGACTCGGTTTGGTTCTTAGCACCCATGTTGTTCGTGGTTATGTCATTTGGTATCGCCATTCCAAATATACTGAGTACCGCTTTAGTTGATTACAAGCAACAAGCGGGCAGCGCAGGGGCATTGCTAGGATTAATGTACTACTTGATGATTGGTTCAGGCCTAGGCTTAGCTGGAATGATTCAAAACCTTGGATTTGTTCTTATGTTGTGTGCAGTTTTGGTTTTATTGGTGACATTGTCACGCGAAGCCTAACTGAAGAAATGTTGAAGAGACTAACAAAGAAAAGCCCTGCAAGTTATGCAGGGCTTTGTGTTATTGGTTTGAGTCTAACAGACTGAAATTAGGAACTATTAAATTCAAAGGCATTACTTAATTAGTCGAACAACCAAAGAGCCTGGTGCGCGGATCGATTCAATGTTGTGGCTCAGCACCGTGCCTTCTGTTGGCGCCGTGTAACGCTGAATCTCATCACCAAAGCTGTCGTATTGAATCGCGACCAATTGACCTTGTTCTACCTTATCCATCATATTCACTTGTGGCAGTACAAAGCCACCCAATTCAGCGCGAATGCTGATGATGTCTTTGCCTTCTAGGCAAGGCGTGATCTCTGCAACTTCACCAGTCACTACGTCATGACGAGCGAGGATATTGAAGATGCCAGTCACGGTACGGTCGATCAGCTCTTGTTCTGTGTAACGACCCATGCCCACCTCGATGGTGATGCTTGGAATGCCGCTGTTGTTCCAGACGGTTTCAAGTACACCTGCGTCACCCGGATCGTTAAGAATCACGTCTGGGTTGATAAGGCGAGCCATTTCCAAAGATTGCTCAATACGGAAATCGGCAAATACGTACAGCGGGTAAGCGGCACCAGTGGTTTGAGTGTGTAAATCAATCGCCAGTTCTGCGTTCGGCTTAAGAAGGTTATTCCACAAAGCAAATAGGAAGCGGTTTGCTTCGTTGCCGTTTGCATCGCCAGGGAAGAAACGGTTTAAGTTTGCAGGAGATGCATCATGATCCGCAGAGAAGAAGTCACGGCTGTGGTTCAGCATACCAGTTAGGTTGATGGTCGGAACGACAGTTACAGAACCTGCGATGTCTTTACCAATCAGTTCACGAGCAGTCTTTTGCGCCGCTAAAACACCATTGTATTCGTCACCATGAACACCTGCTGTGATCATGATTTTCTTACCCGGTTTTTCGCCTTTGAAAACCAACACAGGCAAATGTTGCCATTGAGATAGGGCGTTGGTTGCGATACGGAACCAAAACTTATGCTCGCCTGCAGGCAAGTCTGTTACGTCAAGAGATTGAATGACTTGATGACCTTGAATTACGTCATCCAGAAATTGTGTTGCCATTAAAGTTGTCACTCCAAAACATCTTACTTCGATGCTTGTTTGCCATACGGCTTAAATTAAAAAAGGCGAGAACCTTGTCTCGCCTTATTCTTTATACCCAAGCTCCGCTTTCGCGTTTAAGTTACTTGGGGATATTGGTAATCAGTTTACGCAAAACCCATCACGTGAGCTGCGACGACGACAATGCTCGATAGGGTAAAGAGTAATAGCATAAAGCGCCAGCAGAATTTCGCCCAGTCACCCCAGTCGATACGACATACACCCAGCGTTGCCATTAGCGACGCTGAAGTAGGAACGATAACGTTAGTGAAACCGTCACCAAGTTGGAATGCTAGAACCGCAACCTGACGTGTAACGCCAGCGATGTCTGCAAGAGGAGAGAGTAGAGGCATTGTCAGCGCTGCTTGACCTGAACCTGAAGTCACGAAGAAGTTGAAGATAGATTGGAAAACATACATCAACCAAGCCGCAGCAACGTCAGGAAGACCGCTGATCACGCCACCAGCGCTGTTCAGGATCGAGTTTAGTACGCTCGCTTCATCAGTAGTACCGCCACCTAGGATAAGTAATACACCTTTCGCACAACCAACCAACAGAGCAGGAGCAAGCATGATCGCTGCACCTTCTTTAAACGCGTCAGCCGCGCAGTTTAGCGTCATGCCGTTCAGACGGAAGATCGTACCGATAATCGCAACGACAAAGCCCATTGTGAAGAATTGAGATGCGATTTCTGGGATGTACCATGCGTTAGCCACTACGCCCCAAACAACCCATACTGTAGTTGCGATAACCGTAAGGATAACTAGGGTGTCACCTAGGTTCCAACGAGAGTCATGATCACCAAGTTCTTGCTGGCGGAAGTATTTGTCAGTACGGCGGCTGTAAGAAAGCTCAGGGTTTGCTTTGATACGCGATGCGTAAATCATAGTGAAAGCAATACCAATCGCGGTAAACGCAGCCCAAAGGCCCATACGTACAGTCATACCAGACAGAACCGGAATACCAGCGATACCTTGCGCGATCGCTACCGAGAATGGGTTCATCCAAGATGTTGCGAAACCAATTTGAGTGGCAACGTAGGTTACCATTACCGTGGTAATACCATCGTAGCCAAGGCGAACCATTAATGGCGCGATAATAATTGCAAATGCAACGGCTTCTTCTCCCATACCAAATACTGCGCCGCCCAAAGAGAACAGCAAGAACAGAACTGGAATGAATAGCGCTTCGTTACCTTTAGTCTTGTCGATAAGGCGCAGGATACCGTTGTCGATTGTACCTGTGCGCATTACCACGCCGAAAGCACCACCGATAACCAGCATGAACATGATAACGCCGATCGCGCTACCCCACTTAGAGCCTGAAACCAGACCTTCGAATGGGAAGTTCATTAGACCAATGCCACCGCCTGAAGCGAACAGTCCAACTTTGTTGTAAACCAGTTCACCGTTTTCGTCGGTTGCATAAGAGAAAGAAGAAGGGTCAATAACAGTGCGTGTTTTCTCTGCACCGTCGACCATGTACGTCACCTGTTGGCTATCAAAATGACCAGCAGGAATTAAATAGGTAAGAATCGCAGCAAGAATACCAACAATGAAGATCAAAATGAGGGTATCAGGCATCTGCCATGATTTAGGGGTTGCCGCCGATTCCGATGGCTGAGCGTGTGTGTGGGACATAATCTATTTCACGTCGAATTATAGAAAGCATGAAATATCGATAAATTAGAATAAAAAGTCAATATTAACTGAGTTGTTGAACTATAAACTCATCAATAATTTGATCTGGAGAGGGTTGTATTATTAGCTGATGATTTGTTAGTTAATTGTTTTGGTAAGATGTTGTGTGATTGAAAACGACGTTGGGGTTTGTAGTGATGAACAAACCCCATAATTATTCACTTTTCTGCATGAGGAAGTTGTTCTGAATAAAACGCAGCAACATCGCGTAAATCTTCATCATTCAACATGCGCAATTGGGCTGCCATCATCTCTGCCAAAGGGCCTAAACGAAGCCCGTCTTGATAGGCTTTCATTGAATCAAAAAGATACTTCGCATTTTGTCCGGCAAGATTTGGGTACGCTTCGTTGTTGGTCATGCCGTTAGCACCATGGCAATACACGCAGCTTGGAGACTTTATTTTGCCTTTTTCAGCATCACCAAAAGGTTTTGCCATAACAGAAGAAGAGATAAGAAGAGACGTTAGAAGTAAGTATCTAAGCATGGATGATTCTCGAATCTAGAATATTGGTTTCTAGATAGAATAAAGCTTCCCCTTAGGGGAAGCTCAATGATCAAAATCAAGTTAAAGCATAGATTTAAGGCTAGTTAGGAAAGTAACGATGTCTTGCGCCGAAATATCTTTGTGCGTCACGAAGCGGATAGGATTTCCTGGAGTAATCGTGATGCCTTGTTCCTTCATTTTCTCTGCAATGCCGGTGATGTCCACTTGTGGTTCAAGCTTGGCAAAGACGATGTTAGTTTGAACAAATTCTGGATTCACTGAAAAGCCTGATAGTTCCGCTAAGCCTTCCGCCAAGGTTTTTGCATTAATATGGTCTTGTTTCAGCTGTTCTACTTGTTCAGTCAGCGCCAGTTTACCAGCTGCTGCAAGAATACCAGCTTGACGCATACCACCACCGACCATCTTTCTTAAGCGGCGCGCTTTAGCGATATATTCTTTGTTGCCAAGCAATAATGAGCCAACAGGAGCAGCAAGGCCTTTCGACAAACAGATCGTCATTGAATCAAAGTACTGACCAATCTCTTTAACCGGAACATCAAGCGCAACGGCTGCGTTGAATACACGAGCACCATCTAGGTGCATCTGCAAGTTATGTTTGTTTACGAACTCACGCGCTTCAGCTAGGTAGGAAAGGGGAATGACTTTTCCGTTGATGGTGTTCTCTAAACTTAATAGGCGTGTACGTGCAAAGTGTGCATCGTCTGGTTTGATAGCCGCTTCCAGTTTATCGAACGGTAGGGTGCCGTCTGGGTTGTTTTCAATCGGCTGAGGCTGAATCGAACCCAGTACCGCAGCGCCGCCAGCTTCGTACTTGTAGTTGTGCGCTTGCTGTCCACATAGGTATTCGTCACCGCGTTCACAGTGCGCCATTAAGCCAAGTAGGTTTGCTTGAGTACCAGACGTTGTGAACAACGCCGCTTCAAAGCCCGCAAGCTCCGCGGCAAATTGCTCTAACTCGTTAACGGTAGGGTCATCACCGTACACATCATCGCCGACAGGAGCGGTAAACATTGCTTCACGCATAGCTTGGGTAGGTTGCGTAACGGTATCTGATCGAAAGTCCATAATTCTCTCCTCGGTCGAAAAGACCTAAATATAACCGCAAAGACGAGCTTTGCTTAGGCAAGCGATAGTTTTGGTATCAGTAATCATGCCTTGAATAATTTGTTGTTCGAGTTGTTTTCGTGACAATGTCACTACTTCAATCACCTCGTCGTCGTCACATTCGTATCGATTGGTTTTATTCAGTTGCTCAGCAACAAACAAGTACTGGATTTCATCACAGAAACCAGCAAGAGGTGTAACTTGACCAAGCGATGTGAACTTTTCGGCGCTGTATCCTGTTTCTTCTTCTAGCTCTCTTTGAGCGCAATGCAAAGGATCCTCATCACCTTCACGTGTACCGGCAGGTAGTTCAAGTAGCCACTTGTTCAAAGAGGGGCGGAACTGATTAACAAGAACAATTTTGCCGTCAGAAGTGATCGGTAAGATAACGGCAGCACCGGGGTGTTGGATAGTGGTATGTGTAATCATCCGACCTGTTGGGAGTTTAACTTCTTCTTCAACTAATGAAATTTGCTTCCATGTATGAATTGTTTTGCTCATGTCGTTTATGGCTCTGCTTTGAAGACGAACTCTCCGAGAGTAGAGAGTGTTTTGGAACATTAACCATATTTGACGTGAAACTAAAGCAGAAAATGGAATATAGATACGAAAGCGATTGCATTTTCAGTGAGTTACCTCCCATAAATGGAAACTTTGTTTGCTCGCGCGCGCGCCGAGATGCGGTTTGATATAAGAGAGATTCACTAAAAAATACACTTGTAACAAAGTGATAACAAATGTATAAAATTAAATATACAGTCGATGTTTAGAAGCCGGAGCTCGTATGATACAACCATCATTTGCATCAAATGCTGAAAAAGCCCTTCTTTCAGAGCGCATCAACAAGCTGGCCAAAGCACTGACCGACGGCGTTTACGAACGCGAACACACCATCAAACTTTGTCTTCTCGCCGCTTTATCTGGTGAGAGTGTCTTCCTTTTAGGTCCTCCTGGTATCGCAAAAAGCTTAATCGCTAAACGTCTAATCCAAGCATTTGATAACAGTAGCTACTTTGAGTATTTGATGACTCGCTTCTCAACACCAGAAGAAGTGTTTGGTCCACTTAGCATTCAAGAGTTGAAAGACAACGGCCGTTACGTACGTCTTACTCAGGGATACTTACCGACCGCACAAGTAGTTTTCTTGGATGAGATCTGGAAAGCAGGTCCAGCCATTTTGAACACGCTGTTGACCGTTGTGAACGAAAAAACGTTTAAAAACGGCAGTGACATCGAGCGTGTACCGATGCGACTTTTGGTTTCGGCATCAAACGAGCTACCAGATGAAGATAGTGGCTTGGACGCACTTTACGACCGTATGTTGGTGCGCGTGTTCGTAAACCGCATTCAGGACAAACAGAATTTCAAATCCATGCTGACAGTGGGTACGTCTCAAGAAGCGCAGGTTCCAGAAGGCTTAGCGATCACGGATGAAGAATACCACCGCTGGCAGCAACAGTTAGACAAACTTACGCTTACTGACAACGCATTTGAAAAGCTATATCAACTTAAGTCTATGTTGGAAAGTAAAGTCGAATCTGAGTTTGGTGATGCATCGCTAACAGATATGTACGTATCTGATCGTCGATGGAAAAAAGCAGTGAAACTGCTGAAAGCAAGCGCGTTTTTTAATGGTCGTGATGAAATAAACCCACTTGATCTTCTATTGCTACAAGATTGTTTATGGAACAGCCCTGAGTCACGCGATGTTGTTCGCGGTGTGATTCAAGAGTTTGCGCTAAAACATGCCTTTGACCAGCAAGAAGCTGAGCAAGAGATCGAATACTGTCGTGAATCTTTGGTTGATGTTCAACATGAGCTTGAAGACAAATACCGCATGACGCTAAACGCTGAAGCTGCTACTGGTCTGCTTCGCAAAGAAACCATGAGCTTTGATACCTCCAAAGCGAAAACCTACAAAGTAGGTGCGGCAGTGAATTTGGTTAAGCTGGTTATTCTACAAAGTAACATGTCGGTATCAGAGTCAGAGAAGGGTGACAGCCGCTGGGTGTATGTACCAAAAGACGAGCTTGATCGAGTAATCAAAGAAGGTCATGGCGACGTATATGGCTACGTGAACCAAAATACCAATATGTGCCGTCTGCGTTTCGATGTTGATGCGGCAAACAACCTAGTAATCCGTGACATTGCCAATCGCGGTGTGTTGGTGAGCTTAGTGACTCAACAAGGTTTAGACGTTGAGCTTTACCAAAAATGGTTGGCTGAAAGCGAGAAAGCAGTAAGCCAATTGAGTGAAGCTGAGCATCATATGCGTAAGGTAAAAGCCAATTTCCATGGCGCATTACCGCATAGTTTCGTGGACCCAGAATTACCACGTTTAATGGAGTCGAGTCTACAACAGGTGAGCCAAAGACTTGAGTCTATCCAAGGTGAAAGCGAGAAGATCATTCAACGCTTCAAAAACTTACATCAGTTTTTCTCTTAAGGAGACGACATGTTAGGTGCAGACGGACTCAATTTAGCGCTCATGGTGGCAGATTCAGGCATCATTGATAGCGCGGTTAATGATTTGATGGCGCGTTCACAAGTTATGATGATGGCAGAGAACAGAGGTATGAAATCTTCTGTTAAAAGTCATCTACTAAAGTGGCGTGGTAACGTCAAAAAGCGTATGACCAAAGTTTGTGAAACTGAACGTTTCCAACAAGAGCTCGCGCTTTACCAAGAAGTGATTTATTGGGATGAAGATGAATTCTTCGAACGCATTGATGACGTGATCAAAAAGCTTGAATGGCACTCTGCTTTCTACATTCAAGCGCGTCGCATGATGGAAAAGAACAAGGGCGTAAACAACCCAATGTTCCCTCATTACTTCTGTGATCAGTGGTACCAAAGTCTTGCCGAAGCGATAAAACAAGCACAAGTCACCGAGCTTGAAGAGAACAAGGAAAAAGTCCTCAATGATCTTTATCAGCGTATGGAAACCATGCGTAACATGGACAAGGTAACGGAGTCTGGTGATGAAGAAAGCGTAGGGCGCTTGTGGGATATGGCATCTGCGAAGTTGAGTAAAACTGACTTAACCGTGATGAAGCGTCACGCCGAGTTCCTTAAAAAGCACAAAGGCTTACAAGAAATCGCTGAACAACTTGGTCGCATGGCGGGGCAAGTCAATGATCCTGACCTCAATCGTGCTCCAGCAGAAGAGCTGCAAATGGTTGAGGAAAAGAGTGACGAAGCGACAGACGACATCGTCGGTATTCACGAAAGTGACGATCTCAACAAGTTGCTACCGAATGAAACCATGTTTTTGGCTTACCCAGAGCTTGAAGTGGTGTTCTACAAGCATTTGGTTGATAAACGTTTGATGAACTACCGCACGCAAGGTAAGTCTCGTACACTACGCAAAGTGAAAGCGCACAAACCAGACAACAAAGCGGTGGACGTTGAAAAAGGACCGTTTATCGTTTGCGTCGATGCGTCAGGTTCAATGAGTGGCTTCCCTGAGCAATGTGCTAAAGCGATGGCGTACGCGTTAATGCAAATTGCTCTGGCAGAGCAGCGTGATTGTTACGTTATTATCTTCTCCACTGAGCACATTACTTATGAGTTAACACGTCAGGATGGCTTGCGCGAAGCTGCCGACTTTTTAACTTACAGCTTTCATGGTGGTACGGATTTGGAGCCGACGTTGATTAAATCCATTGATTTGATGAACAGTGACAAATACAAAAATGCCGACATGGTGGTGATCTCGGACTTTATTGCGCCAAAACAGCAAGATGAGTTGCTTGCGAAAATCGATGCGTTAAAAGCGAAGAAAAACCGCTTCCATGCTATTAGCTTGTCGAAGTATGGCAACCCAGCGTTAATGTCGATGTTTGATCATACTTGGTCTTATCATCCAAATGTTGTGGGTCGATTATTTAAGCGTGTGGCTAACGGTTGATAGCGAAATAGATAAAACAAGGGCGACATTCTACGTCGCTTTTGCTTTATCTATTACCAATCTATATAAGGCGCTGATGCTATCAATAAATCGTCAATTAGATCGAATTCTCAGCTATTTGGTTTAAAACAAAGCAAACAAACAGAAAAGTACAGTTTTTTGTTTGACTATATTTTCTGAATCCGTAAAGTAGCAACCAACGCAACGGGGCACAGCTCTGGAGCGTTAGAAATTAAGGCGCCTTGGCAGAGTGGCTATGCAGCGGATTGCAAATCCGTGGACCTCGGTTCGATTCCGGGAGGCGCCTCCATTTTGCGACACTAGCTCAGTTGGTAGAGCGCAACCTTGCCAAGGTTGAGGTCACGAGTTCGAACCTCGTGTGTCGCTCCAAATTATGGCTATGGCAATAGCGGTATCCAGATGTGAAAGCATCAACATTAGACCAGCGAAAGCTGGTTTTTTTGTATCTGCTATTTGGTGAATTACACCAACTCTCTTCACACAAGTGTGACTTTTCAATCTGCATTTGGCTCTAAAGCAATTTACAATAGTTCTTTTGCAAGGAAGCAGCAAAGACATGAGAAACACCGACGATTACATTATTTTCTATCATCTGGTTGAACAGGGGTCATTCAGCGCTGCTGCAAGACAAATGGAACTTACTAAGTCGGTCGTCAGTAAGCGCATTGCTAAACTGGAGCAGGAAATTGGTGTTCAGCTTCTGTATCGAACCACACGCACGCTTAAGCTCACAGAAGCAGGGCAATCCTTCTTCGAACATGCTCGCAGTGTTTACCAAGTCGTCGCAACCGCGGAAGAGTCTATTGTTGGTTTAGGTAAGAGCCTATCCGGCAATATCAAGATTACCGTTCCTACCATCTCTGGTGAACTTATCCTTCCTACGGTTATTTCTGAATTCAACCAAGCTTACCCAGATATCAACATTGATATGGAACTGGATAACCGCTTTGCAGACATAGTGAATGAAGGTTTTGACCTTGCAATTCGTACTGGGGTTTTGCCTGATTCAAGCCTGATAGCGCGTAAACTCGTTGATGCAAACTGGATTGTATGTGCATCGCCTAAGTACGTCGCCAAACATGGCAAACCAAAAACGCCGAACGATCTCACTAAGCACAACTGCTTGGTTTATGCCTATCAAGAGACAGGTGCGCGTGAATGGGCTTTCAAACACGATGATGAGGTATATCAGGTTAAGGTGGATGGAAATTTGTGTACCAACAACTCATCTGCGTTACGTAATGTCGCTTTGCTAGGGCAAGGCATTATTTATGTGCCTCGAGTATTGGTATATGGAGACTTACAGCAAGGAAATCTCATCCAGTTGTTTAAAGATGAAACCGCTAAGTGCTTGGGCATCTATGCGGTGTACCCTTACACACGTCAGCAACCTGAAAAGATTAAGATCTTTATTGAACACCTTTATCAGTGTTTCCAAAGTCGTAGTCATCAATTCTGAAAGTTTGGCTCTTTTTATAGGCAGTCCACTCTTTATGTGGTATCGCCGTTTAATCTAAAAATATCCTATATCTCGTCTTTCTTCACATCTCTGAAGACTCACAGTGCTATAACGTGTTTATAACCTAAATGTTCGTGAGTGTTATGGTTTTGTTTTCTGCGTCGCTACGGTTTTCGCTAGACACACAGAGAGTGGCGGCGAAATCTAACTTTCTATTTCTACAAACGTGAGCACATTTGTTAACAGTGTCCTCTGCTATTGTTTCTTTTTGGAAACGATAAGTTTCTTTGTTGATTTTGGAATTCTAGAAAATTTAAATACATGAATTTGAAGAGAAATAACGTTATTGACTTGATCTTGGCGTGAGTACTGAACTTAGGTTTAATGGACGTAAAGAATCGGACTACTTATATTGGCAGGGCATAATAATTAGAGATATGGATATGAAACAAAAGCAGCTCATCGACGCATTTGTCACCATTGTCGGGGAAGAAAACGTCCTTACCGATGAAATCAAAACCAAGTATTACCGCAGCGGTTTTCGCTCTGGAAGCGGCACGGCATTGGCGGTGGTTTTCCCTAATACGCTGCTGGAGCAGTGGAAGGTGATCCAACAATGTGTGGAGAACAATTGCATCATCATCATGCAGGCGGCTAAGACTGGTCTGACTGAAGGTTCTGCGCCAAGTGGTAGTGATTACGACCGCGACGTGGTGGTGATCAATATTACCAAAATGAAGCAAATCTATTTGTTAGACGGTGGCAAGCAAGCGGTTTGTCTTCCGGGCGCGAGTTTACATTCGTTGGAAAAAGAGTTGCGAGCGGTAAATCGAGCACCACATTCTGTGATTGGTTCTTCTTCTCTTGGCGCTACTGTGGTGGGCGGCATTGCAAACAACTCTGGTGGCGCTTTGGTTAAACGTGGTCCTGCTTATACAGAGTTGGCTATATTCGCTCAGGTGGACAAAGACGGTAAGCTCAATCTTGTTAACCACCTTGGCATTGAAGGATTAGGCTCGACACCTGAAGAGATCTTGCAGAACATCCAAGATGGTAACTTCGATCCAGATAAAGTGATTCATGATGAGCGCATGGCATCGGACAAAGAGTACGACGAACGTGTCCGCGACGTTAGCTCTGATATCCCATCGCGCTTTAATGCCGACGAACGTCGTCTGTACGAGGCAAGTGGCTGTGCGGGTAAACTGGGCGTGTTCGCTGTTCGAGTCGACAGCTATCCGATCCCAGAGAAAGAGCAGGTGTTCTATTTAGGTACCAATGATCCAGATAAGCTCACCAAGCTCAGAAAAGATTTCCTTACGCAGTTTGAAAACTTGCCAGAAATGGGCGAGTACCTTCACCGTGACATCTTCAACATGGCGGAGAAGTACGGTAAAGATGTCTTCCTATCTATCGATTTATTAGGCACGGATAATCTACCTAAGATGTTCTCGCTCAAAGCTAAGGTTGAAAACTTCTTGGAGCGTGTACCGCTAGTCAGCAAATACCTGCCAGATACAATTTTGTACTATGCGAGCAAGTTATTCCCCCAGCACCTTCCTAAGCGCATGTTGGAATATCGTGACAAGTACGAGCACCACCTTGTACTTAAAATGAGTGACGGAGGCATTGTTGAAGCGCAAAAATACCTCAAAGAGGTTTGGGTAGCGGAGCGCGATAGTGATTTCTTCGAATGTACGCCTGAAGAGGGCAAGAAAGCGTATCTACATCGCTTTGCAGCAGCAGGTTCAGCAATTCGTTACGAAACCATTCACCGTGACGAAGTTGAAGATATTGTCGCTCTAGATATCGCGTTGCGACGCAACGATGAGGATTGGTTAGAGACATTACCTGAGGAAGTAAGTAAGAACCTGGTTAAGTCTCTCTATTATGGTCACTTTATGTGCTATGTCTTCCATCAAGACTATATTTTTAAGAAAGGCACTGACACTAAGTTGATGAAGAAGCTGATGCTGGAGCACCTAAATAGTCGTGGTGCGAAATACCCAGCCGAGCACAACGTAGGGCATCTATACGAAGCAGAAAACTCGCTGCAAAAGTTCTACCACCAACTCGATCCGACCAATACCTTTAACCCAGGTATAGGTAAAATGGACCGCTACAAGCGCAACTGTAACTGCTGTGCTTAGAAAGCAAGAATTTTAACTCCAAGAGCCGCTGACATACGCGGCTCTTTTTATTTGTTCCTTAATACCCAAGTAACCTCGAGATGCTAGGTTCAGCGAGAATGACTTGGTTTGTAGACGCGGCGGCGATTTAAAGATCTAGTCATTCTAAATCAAGAATCGGCAACAAAGTATACAAGCCAAGGCAGCTCGCCCTTTGGGAGCGTGTCATTGACCCGATTGCTGCGTCAAACAACTTGGAAAGAGCTAGCTATTACCAAGTTGTTTTCCTTACTCTCGAATCAATAACAACGCTCTGAATCCTGCATCTTGAAGTCACTTGGGTATACAACCCAACAGAGGATGTCTGTTTAGAGGTAGATCACATGGAATCCAACCTTTCAAATTAATAAGTCAGTATTGTTTGGTTTTCTATCATTATGATTTAAAAATGCATTTTAAAAACTATCAGGTTTGGGTATGAATTGTTTGGTTTTTAATCGTTTGGTTTGGTAGTATTCACTTCGCTAAATATTTAAAGGAAGTAATAAGTATGAAATTGAATTAATAATTATAAGGGTTTTATATCCGCACCGTTGCATTAGTTACTTACAGCATCCCACAAAATTAAAGTTCAGGTTAAATATGGTTCAGATTAGCCTTGAGTTACTTGTTCTTTAAATTTAATACATAATACGTTCTATTTCTTTATATGCGATTAGATACGCTATATGAAGGCATAGTAATGTGCGTCACTCTACCTAGATTTGCATTCTGTCAAATAGGTGAGGGCTTTATTTTTCATTGCTTTTGGCAATTTCGCACTTGGTTGGATGGCTTTCTGTAGTACGAATGCGAGTAAATTAGTAACCCGTTTTGACTTGAGTCATAAGTCATAAGACGTTGTTATTTCCTATCCATAATAAGATATAAATCTAAAGTATAATTATGTTTAATTTTAATAATTGCTTACCGATTAATAGTGTTAATTTAAATAAAAGAAACGTTTTAAAGTTCGCTGCTATATCCCTTGTTATATTTTCGTCAAACTCCTTGGCTGCATATATAAATGATGTAACGAACCAAAATACTCATCAATATCACCACCACACACATTCTGATGTACATGAATCAAAAGAGAAATTGTCTGCTGATAAGAAATATCTAAAAAGAAAAATACAGCAAAATAGCTCAGATCTATTGGTCGCGATTGATAATTACCAAAATAACAATGGCGAAGCTAAATTACGTTATTTTTCAGAAGCATTAATGTTGCTTAAGTCGAGGCAGGAAACTATTGCGCAACTGGCTGATATCGACCCAGACCTTGCAACAAAAGTCGCTTTTAATAATAAACAGCGCAAGCTTATTCCATCAGAGCTTCAAGGCTTTGTTGAGCAAGAGCAGCAGTTAGAAGGCGCTCTGGAAGTGTTTTATGAAGATGATGATAAAACGCACTCCAGTCGTCTTCGTTATATCTTGAATTCTGGAAACTTGCGAACCGAAGTCAAGTTTCCCAATTACGTGGTCGCTAAGGGCTTGCGAGATGGCAACAAAGTACGCGTTGGCGGGGTCAACATCAAGCAAAGTGGCAAGAAGTTAGACCTTTTGGCATTGAATGAGGATCCATCTAACTTATTGATTTTAGCCGATGGTAGTGACACGGCTTCTACGGATGGAAGTGATTCGGTGCAATTGACTGCGAGTTCATTTGGTGAACAGCGTACTTTGGTGATGTTATTAAACTTTCAGGACAACATTCAGACACCGTGGTCAGCCGAACAAGCGCGAGAACTTGTGTTTGGCCAAGTTAATGACTTTTATAAAGAAAACTCAGATGACCAAGTATGGTTAACGGGCGATGTTGTTGGTTACTATACCTTGCCCATGAATGCTACGTGCGATACTTGGACAATTCACACTACCGCTGAAGATGTTGCTTTAGACAATGGCATTAACTTTGATAATTATGCGCGAATTGTTTATGTATTTCCTGAAAACTCATCATGCGGATGGACAGGTAAAGGAACGGTTGGAGGTAATCCATCAAAAGCTTATGTGAATGGCTCTTTGACTCTACGTACTGTTGGACATGAACTTGGACATAACTTTGGCCTACATCACGCTAAAGATTTCGATTGTGGCTCAGACATTATTGGTGACCGATGTGCATCGGCAGAGTATGGTGATGCGCTTGATATCATGGGTATGTCAGGCATCACAGGCCATTTTAATGCCTTTAGCAAGGAGTTCTTAGGCTGGATTAGTACAGATTCAGGAAACGTCGTTTCTGTTGAGGCTGACGGTAGCTATTTACTTGAGCCTGTTGAAACGCCCCGTAGTGGTAGTGCCAAAGGGTTGAAAATTCGACGTGGTACTGATGAAGTTACAGGTAAGCCATTGTGGTATTACCTTGAGTATCGCCAAGCTATTGGCTTCGATAGCTTTGTTGAAGGCAAATCAGGCATTACGGATGGGGTAATTTTCCACTTAGCGACGGAAGATGATCCACAAAGTAACTTGATGCTAGATATGATTCCAAATAGTGGCCTGAGAGATCTTGATGAGTCTGCGCTGCTTGTCGGTCAAACGTATACTGACGTTCAAGCGGGTATTACCATTACGACAGAATGGGCAAATGGCAGCGCTGCTAGCGTACATGTAACCTTTGATAACGAGTTATGCATGCAGGCAAGCCCTTCAATTGCTCTTACATCCACTCAATTAGTGAGTGGCGTTGCTGGTTCCTCTGCCTCTTATAAGTTGAATGTAACGAACAACGATACTAATGCCTGTTCGTCATCTTCATTCAATGTGAGTGCGAATGTTCCATCCGGTTGGTCATCGACGCATGAATCTTTGACACTGGTTTCGGGTGAGACGAAAGCGGTAGAAATTAACGTAATGTCTAGCGCTTCAGCACAAGAAGGCAGTTACGACATGGTGCTGAAGGCGGAAAACAGCACTGATTTAGGATTGGCAACCAGTATTCCTGCGGTTTATCAAATTGAACCAAGCATTCAGACGTGCGAGATGGCTAATCCAACGATAACGCTAGTAGCAAACTCTGCGGCGGAGTTCGAACCGGGAGAGACCGTTAACTACACCGCAACGATTACCAACAATGATAGCCAAGCGTGTGAGTCAGCGAATTTTCAAATCAGTACGAATGCGCCTGAAGGGTGGATCACGACTAGTAGCGCAACTTCACTCGCTTCGGGTGAAACGACATCTATTAGCTTAAGCGTTACTTCTGACGTTTCGGCTGAAGCAGGAAGTTACAGTATTGATGTGATAGCAACCAACATGCTAAACGCAAGTTATAATGCACGAGCGAGCAGTGTTTATAAAGTTGCCGATTTGGCGCTTGTATGTGAGATAACCCCGCCATTGATGACATTTTCTTCTTCGATTCAAGAGGGTAACGCCGGGGACACCTTGGTGTATTCCGCGACGTTGACGAGCCAAAATGGTTCTGAATGCGACTCTGTGTCATATACAATATCTGCGGATGTACCAAATGGATGGAGTAGCTCGACTCGCGAACTTTCGCTTGCGTCTGGACAGAAGGCGAGTGTTGAGTTGATGGTTACCTCAGGAGAGAATGCCACTGAGGGTGAGTATTCGATTCAAGTTAATGCGCTGTCAACGGAAAGCGGTGAAGGAGTGGCTAATGGCATTGTCGAATATCGTATCCTGGCGATTGCCAATTCGTCTCCTGTTGCTAACGATGATTCAGTCGTGTTGACGGCAAAAGAAGTGACTGAGATTGATGTACTTGCGAATGATAGCGATCCTGAGGGAGATCTACTGCAAGTGGTTGGTTTTAGTCAAGGCTCTAAGGGTTCAGTCAGTCGAAGCAGTTCTGGTCGCTTAGTTTATACCCCGGCAAAGAGTTTTAAGGGGAGCGATAGCTTCAGCTACACAATATCCGATGGCCAAAATACCGCGATAGCTATAGTTTCTATCCAGATGAGCAGTACCAGTGGTGGCGGTGGCAATAAAGGCAAAGGAAACAGCAAATAGAATCCGTTGTTTAGCGTTTATAAAAGAGGCAATAGCGAAAGTTATTGCCTCTTTTTCATGTCGCTGCTTTTAATGTATGTCTATTTAGGCGCTTTAAGAAGATCTTCAAACAGTGCGGCGAACACTCGATAATCTTGTGCACCAACAACCAGTTGTGCGCCGACTAATTGACCCTCTTCAATACGTCCGACAACGAAACTTGGCGTCCCCCGAATACCAAGAGTGGATGCAAGGGCAATGTCGTTTTCTACATCTTTTGCCATTTGAGGATCTTCAAGGCATGCAGAGAACTTGTCGATATCAAGCTTTAAGTCACTTGCGGTTTTTTGGTACAAAGCGGTATTTAAGTTGCGCATATTTGAAAACAAAGCGTGTCGCATTGACCAATACTCACCTTGCTTAAAGCTACAATTGGCAGCAATTGCGGCACCTTTAGCTTGTGGATGAAACCCAAGTGGAAAGTCTCTTGTTAAGTACTTAACCTTTCCTGAGTTGACATAGTTTTCTTTGATCTTTGCGAATGTGTTGTCGGTGAAGCGTTTGCAGTAAGGGCATTGGTAGTCAGAAAACTCGATGATCGCGATTGTCGCGTTGTCATCACCCATAGACGGAATGGTTCCATTGCCATCAAAGTCTTTTTGATCGGGTAAAGTCCTGAATTTTGGCTTGGCTGCTTTGGCTGCATTTTCTTTAGCTAACTCAATGTCTGAGTTAATGCTTTCAACCTGTGCTTTTAAGTCCTTTACTTCTTGTCTTAATGCGGCTAATTCAGATTCAACTTTCTCATCATTGGCTGGTTGACAACCAACGATCAGCGGAATCGACAGCAGCATAGCGGAAATGCTTTTTCCATACCTCAACATAGTGATACCCCCTTGGATTGAGAAAAGGGGCAATGGCATTGCCCCTTTTTGATTTAGATGGAGAGTGGAATCTATTCAACTGTATTTACTTCGATAGAAATAAAGTTAGTTAGATCATCACCTTCATCATCCGTTACCGTAGCGACGATGCCATCTAGAGCACCTTGAGCTAGGAACGCTATAGGGTCGGTATTTTCTAGGCCAGGCCTTAGTTCAACGGTAAATGCACAGTTGTAAATGTTGTTACCAGAACCACTGTACTCGAGTACTTGGCCAATGTTACAAGCAGGGTAGAACACACCGTCATAGGTGCCACCAAGAGTATTGAGAATGGTGAAGCCACCTGAACTTGCTCCATCAACAACATCGATGCCCAATAAAGTGAGTGAGGTCAATGTTACATTGTCGACTTCGGACGCATTGGTTAGCTCAATAACAACTAGACCACTAACTGCAAACGCGAGGTCAGTATCAGGCGCTAGTGGGTCGAAGGTAACGGTTGCATCATCCATCGCCATCACATTTAAGCCGTCTTCATCGGTACCATTAATGGTCGCTACGTTAACGTGGCTATCACCGGCATTACCTTGAACTTGTAATGTAATTGTACAGCTTGCAGACTCGCCCGGATCGAGTGCGAACCCAACCAATGGAGTAGGAGCTATGTCTCCTCCATTCTTCGTATCGACCATACAGTCGTCAGTGAGAACGCCAAATGGGCTGTCAGTCAGGCTGGAGAAGACTACAGTGTCAGATGTTGAAACGCCATCAATTGAGTCTTTTACAGTGAACAAGAATGTGTAGTCTACATCTCGGAACAAGGTTGGGTTGTCACCCGTTTCAAACACTGATGTTGGATTGGCTGTTTTTTCTAGAGTGATCATAGAAGGTACATCCAATACCAAAATAGTGTGAGAATCCATGTCTGTCGTGGTGTCATTCTCGTTGTCTCTCGCAGTTGCTGTAACTGTATTTGTGAAACTATCACCAGCATCGCCAGCAACATAGACACTTAGGGTACAGCTGTATGTTGCACCAAATGCTATCGTTACAGGGCTATCAAGACAGTCACTCTCAGCCCCAATTGCGCTCAGGTCACCATAGATGGTGTCGATTAAGCTCACGAGTTCGACAGGAGAATCGAATGTGCCAGAGTCGTTCGTCACGTCAAACGTAAATGTGACATTTTCTCCTGGCTCAAGTACTTCTTCTTTATCCGCTGATTTAACTACTGTAATAGCAGGTGGGACGTTGGTGATTTGTACCTGTCTCTCTACGCTACAATGTTCGCCTAGTGCTACTTGGCCTACACCTGCAGGGCAGGTCTCGCCATTAATAACAGGGTCACCATTCTTATCTTGTAGCGTTACCTTAACCACATCTTTATATAACTCTGGTGTCGGTACATCTGGGAGGTCGGTATCAACCACATAAACGCTAAATTGACAGCTGTAGGTTGCACTTGGAGCCACTTCATACAAAGGTGTACCCATTGGACAGTTAGTGGATGTTAGATAAACACCCTCGCCACCAGGGCTAGTGGTGCCGCCCCAAAGGTCAAAGCTCACATCATAAGTACCATCACCATTGATATCGATTTCATCGCTTATTGCACTAATGAATAGTGACGTTTGCGCATTAGGGTTAGTAAAGCTCACATCGAAGGTAAATTCACCTCCTGGCTCTGGTCGTGAACTTGGTGTACCTTCAGATTTGATGATATCTGGTGGGGACGGTTTAATGAACACGTCAATATTAAAGGTGTCACAGTTACACTTAGACTTGGTATTAGGAATCTGACCAGCATATGGATCTTCTTCCGTTGTACAGTTATCACGCTCCTGGTTATCCCACGCTGCACAGTAGGTGAAGTCGGCACGGTTGTCGCCATCGTCATCAGTACAAAGCATGGTAATGGTTTCGTTTAAAAGCGTGTACTCGTCTGGCCCTAGTGCTTTTGTAATGTCACCACAAGCATCGCCATCTAACTGAGCATCTGCTGGTTCACCGCTACCATTGGGGACAGGCAAAATCATACTACAGTTTCTAAAATTACCTTGAACGACCTGAGGGCTTGCCTCGGTTAAAGGAAGATAAAAAGTGGTGTCGTATCGTTCGTTGGCGTTAGTTCGTACAGTTACATCGGCTTGGAATGAAAAAGTTTCCCCGAGGTTACATTCTGCGTTTGGATCGGTTGGAATCACTCGAGTGATTTCAACGTCATTAGCTGTACAGTTTAAAGCATCTTGAGGTAGCGAGTTACCTGGCTCTAACAAATATGCATCCGCCATACAGAGTTTTTCCGTTGGCGAGAGGTTATATGCCTCTGCTTGAGCTGGTGAATGAGTCGCTACGCCATACAATGCTGCTGAGCCAACAAGGATGATACTCATCACTTTGTTGAGCCTGCTATGTATTAATCGTTCCATCATTGACCTTCTTTTTCTTCGAAAGTTTGAACAAGAGGGCTATATAAACGCTGTACACACTATTGTGCCTAGAATACAACTAACCCTATATAAGCGGTTTAGGAGCCAAGCCCTCATTCCTTGACCAAACAGACTCCGAGGTGGCGTTCGTAACATTCACCTAAGAGACAATGAGTTGGTTGCCCACTAAAGAGCAAGAAATGAACCAAAGCCTATATCACTGAAATATAAGGATTAATGTTTCAATGGTATTTGAGATAACTGTAAACAGGTGTACAGAGTGTTCACCTAATGTGGAATATCATTTGAGAGAATTATGAAAAGGTGAGTTTTATCCGAGAGATAGAGCAACAAATCATAGCATTGCCGATGAACACAGGTTAACAGTTCACTGACACAGTTATATGATGCGATTAAACAGAATGTTGTGGGTGATATTTAAACGTACCGACCGTGATTTATTCAAAAAGGGTAATTAATGTTCATTTGATTGATAATAATGAGAAATTTTGTTGACCTTAATTCTTAATCCGTTAAAGTACGCCTCGTTCTCGCGGCGAAGGTCGTTAGAGCAGGTGGTGTTGCCATCGCATTGATTGCGTTGCCCTGGTGGTGGAATTGGTAGACACAAGGGATTTAAAATCCCTCGACGTTCGCGTTGTGCCGGTTCAAGTCCGGCCCGGGGCACCATCTCTCATTACATGAGAACAATAAAATTCGGTAAGGCGCCTTGGCAGAGTGGCTATGCAGCGGATTGCAAATCCGTGGACCTCGGTTCGATTCCGGGAGGCGCCTCCATTATTTTCGAAAGCTCGTCACTATGACGGGCTTTTTTCGTTTTTGGCGTAGACAAAACCGTGCACAAAAACTTAAGGCAGTCGCTCTGGCAGCCATCTCCACCCTGACTATTTGATCTTACTTCCAAAAATGCCGCTATTTAATTATTGGTTTTATAAATGTTACACCTCTCAACAATTGTAGAGGTCGATTGATGATAATTTTTTCTCGATTGTAGTCCGAGCTTTTTGTTGTACAACAGACGGTTAGTTGGGGGTTTTAAAGCTAACTGTCATGTTTCCCTCAAGTCGGCTCGTGCTTCGTCTTAAAACGTGAGAGAAAATATAATGAAAACATTCAACCTTAAACCTACACTTTTACCCTTAACCTTGTTGCTCAGTTCGCCAGTCATGGCGGCACAAAATGGAACTATGATGCAATATTTCCATTGGTATGTACCCAATGACGGCACTCTGTGGACGCAAGTAGAAAACAATGCGCCGGCCTTATCGGACAATGGCTTTACGGCGCTTTGGCTACCTCCAGCGTATAAGGGGGCTGGTGGCAGCAATGATGTGGGGTATGGTGTTTACGATATGTATGATTTGGGCGAATTTGATCAACAAGGATCGGTACGCACCAAGTACGGTACGAAAGATCAGTATCTAAGCGCTGTTCAAGCCGCTCATAGCAACAACATTCAAATCTATGGTGATGTTGTGTTTAACCACCGTGGTGGTGCCGATGGCAAGTCCTGGGTAGATACAAAGCGTGTAGACTGGAATAACCGTAATATTGAACTGGGCGATAAATGGATCGAAGCTTGGGTTGAGTTTACTTTTCCTGGTCGTAACGACAAATATTCAGACTTCCATTGGACTTGGTACCACTTTGATGGTGTCGATTGGGATGATGCAGGCCAAGAAAAGGCGATCTTCAAATTTAAAGGGGATGGTAAAGCATGGGATTGGGAAGTCAGCTCTGAAAAGGGCAACTATGACTACCTAATGTACGCAGACTTAGATATGGATCACCCAGAGGTTAAGCAAGAGCTTAAAGATTGGGGTGAATGGTACCTAAACATGACTGGTGTTGATGGCTTCCGAATGGACGCAGTCAAACACATCAAATACCAATACCTGCAAGAGTGGATCGAATACTTACGTTGGAAAACGGGTAAAGAGCTATTTACGGTCGGTGAATACTGGAACTACGACGTCAACAATCTACACAATTTTATTACCAAGACTTCTGGTAGCATGTCATTGTTTGATGCTCCGTTACATATGAACTTCTATAACGCTTCACGCTCTGGTGGCAACTTCGATATGCGCCGTATCATGGATGGTACCTTAATGAAGGACAATCCGGTGAAAGCGGTAACATTGGTTGAGAACCACGATACACAACCTCTACAAGCATTAGAGTCTCCAGTCGATTGGTGGTTCAAACCGCTCGCTTATGCGTTCATCTTATTACGTGAAGAAGGTTACCCTTCCGTTTTCTACGCCGATTACTATGGCGCGCAATACAGTGATAAAGGGCACGACATCAATATGACTAAGGTGCCTTACATTGAAGAGCTAGTTAAAGCTCGTAAAGATTACGCCTATGGTAAACAACACTCTTACCTAGATCATTGGGATGTGATTGGTTGGACGCGCGAAGGAGACGCAGAACATCCGAACTCAATGGCTGTCATTATGAGTGATGGCCCTGGTGGAACGAAATGGATGTACACGGGCTCACCAAGTACTCGCTACGTTGATAAGCTTGGAATTCGAACGGAAGAAGTTTGGACTGACGCAAATGGTTGGGCTGAGTTCCCGGTAAACGGTGGCTCGGTTTCTGTGTGGGTGAGCGTTAAATAACGCTTGAGACTGAATTACAGTTGTGACCAATTTCGAAAATAGTTCGCATTTAATCAATGTCTTGTTTGATATTCATAAAACAAATGCGTAACTTTATACCTGAGCATTATCGATAGGCAGATTAAGGAAAGGAATCTATGGCTGACGTTTTGATTGTTGCGATTGTATTTGGTGCAATATTTGGTGGTGGTATCGTTAAGCTGATTCTCAATCATCGTAAAGAAGTAAGAGCGCTTGAGATTTCCGAGCGCAACCAGATGAGTCAAGAAGAGCGAGATGGTTTGAATAAGCAAGTTGCAGAGCTCAAACAGCGTGTTGAAGTATTAGAGCGCATCGTTACCGACAACAAGTACCAACTTGATAAAGAAATTGCTTCCTTGTAATTCTTACTAAGACAAAAAGAGCCAGCTCAATGCTGGCTCTTTTCGTTTCTGCTCCTCGTGCCAATGAAGTGTCATACTGGACTACCGCTCATCAAAAAAGTCTTTGTTACGAATATACTTGCTCATTAGGTGATAGGAGAAAGGGCGAATCAACCAACTCACCAACGAGCGCCCCAAACGTATTAATGTTGGTGTGTTCTCGTAAATTCTCCCGTTATAGAGCCAAAGCAATTTACCCACATGCCAATAGAGGAATGGTATTGGTGGCATAAAAGTAACAATATCGATGTCGCAGCAGATCCGATAGGTTTTGTGCCCCAAACGATAGTGATTTTTGAACATCCAATCGCCAATAGCGGGCTGTCCAAATGTCACCACTCGTTTAATGCTCTTTGGATACTTGCGTTCGATGTAATCGGCAAACACACTTCCAATCGCCCCTCCTGAAGAGTGCCCAGTAATGGTTATTCGCTTGCCTTGCAGTATTAGTGGCACAACCGTGGCTTCTAGTCGCTCAATGACGCTTAAACCGAGACGGTCTTCATTTCGTGACGGTTGGCTTTCTTGAAACAACAAATGGTAAAAACCTGCATGAATGCGATAGGGAAGTCCCAAGCGCTTGCAACTACGAGTCCACATGGCAAAGTTCAATAACCAATCAGTAATGCTGTGCGACCCTTTTATTACTACAACTACTTCTGTGCTCTTTTTACTCCACAATACTCGGATCATGGTTTTGCCAAACTGGTTTTTAATGATTCGCTGTCCATTAGGGTCAAACCCATAGCGGGTCTGCTTAAACACTCTAGGGTAAGCGAGATTGCACAGTACAGCGTAGCGTTCGTATTGGTATCGTTTTAAAGGTTTCACTTAAGACTTCTTTGTTTGTGTCAATGACAAACTCTAAGACCGAAATATTAAAAAGATATGACTGTGAATAAATTTAAGGTGTTGGTTAATGCATGATTAAACAGGCTGGTATGTTCATAAGCGATTGTAATTGAATGCAAATCACAAACCAGCGATCTATATGTAATTGATTGAATTGATATGGGGTTTATATCGCTGAAAGCCAGTTGCATAGATGAGAGGATTATCTTTTGTCAGTGGTTTTATAAGAGGTTCTATTTATGCAATTAAGTCTAAAGAGAAAAATGGTTTTCTCTGTGGTTTTGGCAATTGCAATCACATCTGCGATTCTTCTTTTCATTGGTTATAAGACTTTTCAAGGTAATAGTTGGCAAGCGATAGAAAGTGAGAGTCGCAATATCTTGCAAGCGAATGCGAAAGGTATTGGCGATTGGTTCTATGACAAAAAGCAGGCTGTCCATGGTTTGAAGCAACAGATCCAACTTGATCCATCATTGGACATTGTTCCTCATTTACGTCAGACCCTAGTCTCTGGCGGATTTGGCCTTAGTTATTACGGAAACAAGCAAGGGGAGATGTTTCGCCATGACCCATCATTAAATAAAGCGGGATACGATCCAAGAGCTCGTGGTTGGTACAAACAAACATTGGCGGAGAACAAAGCAATCACAACTAAGCCATATGTTAGCGTCACCATGCAAACCTTGGTCGTAACGCTTACTGACCCTGTTATGGAAGGTGGTCAAATCATTGGTGTTGCAGCGTCCAATTTAGCGTTGGATAAGCTTATTCAGGACGTATTGGCGATTGAAGTCCCAGGTGATGGTCACGCTATTCTGATAGATCGTCAAGGTACGGTCGTAGCACATAAAAACAAAGACTTTATTTTGAAACAAGTCTCTGAGATTGCACCTGAGCTAAATATTGATAGCCTAAATCAAGCGTCACAAAATCTCGCTACAATCTTCACTGCCGTTGATGGTAAAGACAAAGTTGTGATGGCAGAGCCAATCAAAAACACGGATTGGTTACTCGTGATTGAAATGGACAAAAGCGTGTTAGAGCAGCCTTTGTTTGACATGTTGAGTAGCCAAATTACAACAGGGCTGATTGTACTAATAGTCATGGCGATTGCGACATCTTGGTTCGTTGCGCGTCAGTTAGTAGAGCTTGGTCGTGTAAGTGAGGCTCTGGCTGATATTGCTGAAGGCGAGGGAGATTTAACTCGTCGATTGGAGGTCACTAGCCAAGATGAAGTTGGTCAATTAGCTGAGAAGTTTAACGTATTTGTGGATCGCTTACGTCAAATGATGAAAAACGTAAGCGAGGTTTCGACGGCGATGACACAAGGCGCCGATCATGCCAACGTAAGTGCAACTAAGCGTAATGAAAGCGTAAGTAGACAGCAAGATGAGATCACAATGGTCGCCACGGCGGTGACAGAAATGGCGACAGCCACGGCTGAAATTGCATCCAATGCGGATAATACGGCGAAGAGTGCAAGCCATTCAGTAGAGTTGAGTGATCAGGGCTTCAAACAAATGGAGAAAAGCCAAGCATCAATCAACGAACTTGCGGATGAACTGACTAGTGCGGTCTCAATTATTAGCGAGCTTGAAGAGCACGGTAATCAGATTGCAACCATTCTTGCGACAATCCGAGAAATTGCTGAGCAAACCAATTTACTGGCATTAAATGCTGCTATCGAAGCCGCTCGCGCGGGTGAGCAGGGACGAGGCTTTGCTGTGGTGGCAGATGAAGTTCGTGTGTTGTCTCAACGTACACATGCTTCAACAGAAGAGATTGAAGATAAGATCAAACGTTTGCAACAAGCGACAGACGGTGCTGTGAAGGTGATGACACAAAGTCATGATATGGCGAAAACCAGTGTTCACGATGTTGATTTAGCTGGTGAGAGTTTGTCACAAATCCGTGATGCTATTCAGATGATCAGCGATATGGCGACGCAGATAGCGTCTGCGGCAGAAGAACAATCGTTGGTGACTGCGGAAATTAACGCCAATACGGAGTCAGTTCGTGAAGTAAGCGAGGTGATGGCAAGTGATGCGACAGAGGCCGTTGGACAAGCGCAACAGCTAAACAACTTAGCTAATAACTTAAAGTCAGAGCTATCGCGTTTTAAGTTGTAATTTCAGTTGTTCACGATAAGCCGAGATCGGTTGATCTCGGCTTATTTGTTTCTATAAACGGACAAGAAGTCGACTGATTCCACCCGTTTTCTAAACTGTTTTAGTACATCTAAAGCGTTCGCTCTCTGTTTAGAGCGAAGCTCTTTCTTTTGTTTTATCAAGGAACGTATCGTTTGTTTGCCTTCTTTGCCGAGATCATATTTGGATTTGAGGCTAGATAGGAACGCAATTTGGGTTACGCTGTCGTTAAAGTCGCCCAAGCGATTCTGCATAAGCTTCAATTGATGAATGTTCTGGTTGTGTGCTTTCTTTGGATACAGGTTGGTGAAAAAGTCTAGTAAGTAACGCAGCTTTTTACATTCTATGCGTAGTTTATGAATGTCGTCGTCAGAGCTTTGTGTTCCAAGTTTGCGGCTTAACTTATAGATTTTTCCCGCATGTAGCGAAATCTTCTGATTGGCATATTCTAAAGTCCCCATTTCTGTTTCAAGACTTTCATGCACGCTTGCTCTTTGCAGGCTATTTTCAATGATTACACATGTTTTCCTATAGCAATCTGTCTCGAGCCAATCTGAGACTCGTTTTTGCTCTACCTCCCTAGAATGCTGTATATGATCGAAGATAGATTTTAGTGCGCCTTGATACTTGAGTTGTTTGTCTAAGTAAGACGATTTTTCGGCAACAAAGACATCTAAATCACGTAAGTAATTGGTTTGCTTCATCATTATTCTGAGGTTGTAGGCAAATAAGCGACGTTCAAAAGCAGGCAGTACATCTTTTAAGAGTTGGCTAAGAGAGCGGATTCGACGCAATGTTACCCTGTATTGATGATTAAACTCTACATTTTCACCAGCTTTAACCCCTTGCTCAAGCTGCCGAGCGTAACTGAATTCATGAGAGAAAAAGCGGGGTAGGATAAAAGTTAAATCCGATTCTGTGTGCAAAATCAATTCAAAAGCTGGCTTTTGACTAACGCTCATGTTCAGTTCTCCCTGTGTATACTCGGGCATCTCGAGGTTACTTGGGTATAGATGTAATTAATTTTAGAATATTGCTATCACTATCCCCATTGCTGCTGATGAAAATTTTAATTTTAAACACTAACATAATGTTTTTATGGGCTTATATTTAGGTAATATTAAATCTGTGCCATAATAATCTTGTTTATATTATTTCAATTTCATAACGAGTTAAGTAAAGTAAATTTATTTTTCGGCATCGGCATGATTTGCAAAGCGTTATTTAAAAACTATCAAAATTGATAACTAGGTTGGTTGAAATTTAATCTATTAGTTTGCTAGTATCGCATTCACAACGAATTACAGTCATTCTAATAAATGGATATAAAGTGGTGGAATAAGTCAGTTTTTCTAGGCGATTCGAACTAGAAACCTACCTTTGTGATTACAGGCGTATTCCCAAGTCGAGTATGGCTTGGTGTGTATCAGTGCATCCCGTAGTATCGGAATGTCCGGTCTTTTTGCGTGTTGAATACCTAAAATCACCCAAGCACAGTCTATTTTTGGCTAATGAAACCTCGCGTCTGTTACGCGATGAATTCTGTACTCGTATATTTATTTGACTACTTAAATTTATCGTGGGTGGGCGAAAGCTAATAGATGTAATTATATAAACTCTACAACAATCATTATTCTAATTAGAATGGTGATCTAAATTATATTGACGTTGAATATCAAGGCGTCATTTTTAATTGTGATTATTGAACTTCATTACTTTCTTTTCGTGAGAGGAGGTTAATGCTGTCGATAATTTAAAGTCGCAATCTGTCTTTGTATATTTAAAAGGCTAAATTTGAGGTTAATAAATTGAATTTATTCAACTCTACCAATGTCTTAAGTTTTGTTTCAGGCTTAGCGTTGAGAGCAAAAGGAAAAGTTGCAGTTTCTGTTGCTGCACTACTTAGTATCTCTACATTTTCGGCGTTCGCAGGTGACATGCTGCCTACGAAAGGTGAACAAAAAACATTGGTTCTACTGGTTAACTTCCAAGAAAACCCAAACGACCAACCTATTAGCATCGCTCAAGCCGAGAGTCTTGTATTTGGCGAAATAAACAATTTCTACCGTGACGCCTCTTTTGAACAAACTTGGTTATCTGGAGAGGTGGCAGGTTGGTTTACTCTACCGCTTTCTAATCAAGTTTGTGACTTTACAGCTGTGCAAAATGCTGCTGACGATAAAGCGGTGGCGGCTGGCGTTCCTTTGGCGAACTACGACCGCATTATTTACCTTATGACAAAAACAGCATGTGGTGTCGCTGGCTCTGCAACCCTACAAGGTATACCTTCAAGAGCTCACATTAACGGAGATTTTTCCGCAACCAACATTACGCATGAGCTTGGACACAACTTTGGCTTGCATCACTCTCGCGCTTTAGATTGTGGTGATGAAACCTTGGGTAGCCAATGTGAAATTCGTGAATATGGTGACACCTATGATGTCATGGGTGGCCCTGATATCGGGTACTTCAACACGTTCCAACGAGAGCAGTTAGGATGGTTAGATGGTGAGCATTCAAATAAGACAATTGAAGTAACACAAGACGGTAACTATTCAATCGCAAATTATGAGGTGCAAAGTGATCAGCCGATCACATTAAAAGTGCCGCGCGGTTTAGATTCAACGACAGGAATGATGCGTTGGTTCTACATTGAATATCGCCAGTCTGTAGGTTTTGATGATTTTCTTGATGATCGCTCGTACTCTTTCTACCGTGGTGATGTGACGGATGGCATCATTATCCGCAGTGCGACTGATGGTGATGCACGTAGCAGCAACCTTCTTCATTTTAAAACAGATTCTGAGTACAAGGCTGTATTTGGTCGAAATGATTGGTTTGATCCAGCAATGCCAGTAGGTGGAACATACACTGACCCGGATTCGGGTGTCACAATGACTTTGAATAGTGCTGCAAATGGTATGGCTGAAGTGAACATTCATTTTGGAAATCCAGGCAATGGTGGTGATGATAAGGTTTGTAGCACTCATGCACCAATAATAAAAGCAACAGCAACAACAGACAGTTCTGTGTACGCTGGTGAAAGTGTGCAATATAAAGTGATTGTTACTAACCAAGATAGTGCAGATTGTGCGAATACGACATTTTCAGTGAGTGCTACTGGACCAAGTGGCTGGCAAGCAACAAATGGGCAAGTGACGTTAGCTCCGGGAGCGTCTGGTCAAGTGCTATTGACAGTGGCTTCAGCGAGTAATGCAACTGCAAAAGACTACTCAATCGGTATGACTGCCTTGCATAGCCAAGACTCTAATGCTAGTGCGACAGGTACAGTGACTTACACTGTGATTGAAGAGGCTGGAACAATACCTGAGATAAGTGCCGTTAACGATAGCGTTGTGCTAACACAAAAGCAGCCAGTAACCATTGATGTACTTGCTAACGATGTAATTGATGAGGAAACGAAGGTATCTATTGTTACTTACACTAGCCCAAGTAAAGGTCGAGTTGAATTATTGTCTGATGGAAGCTTCCGCTATACGCCAGAAAAGCGATTTAAAAACACGGACAGTTTCAGCTATACCATAAGCGACGGTCAGAGTAGCTCTACCGCGTGGGTTAGCATTAATTTGCAAGAGTCATCAGACGGCGGTGGCAATGGCTCTAAGCCTGGTAAAGGCAACAACAAGTAATCTCTTAAAAATGCCCAGCAAATAAGTAGCTGGGCATTTATTATTTTGAATTAACTAGCATTGGTTGATGAATTAACCACGGCAGTTATTCAGGACATTGAACGGGCTCTGGGCAAGTAGGGCACAGAGTACATTCAGCATAGGCAGTCATGGCTTCTACTGTCGCACCGAAGACGGTTTCACCAACAGCGTCTACTGTATCAGCAAATGGAGGAACATCCCCACCTGCTAGAGGTAGTCCGTCACCTTCGCCCGGTACAGGTTCATAATCACCTTGGAAGTCTGCACATTGACCCGGTGTCAGTGTACCAACAAAGATAGGATCAGAGTCTTTGTTATCAATTACAACAACGTCATTTATTGTAATGTTCGATGTATTACAAACACTACCATTGTAATTGACTTCTAGACCGTACTCATGAATACCAGTGTTTGCAAAGCGGTTCACGACAATTACGTTACACTCTTTTTGAAGTGTTAACGCGCCAGGAATGTTTTGATTTGGACATTCCCAATCGGCATTGTCTGAAACTGCAACCTCTCCACCACCAGCAAGTGCAGCCGTTACTTCAGCGTAGTTGGTTATACCATTCTGAGCGACTCTAAAGGTGCCGTTAAATGTTTGATAGTCGCCAACGCCAAGCGTCGCAAGTTCAAACATATGAACGCCGTTATCGAGGTCTTCTTCAACGGCAGTGGTGTCTGTTGCTTTAATATCGTAAAGAGGCAACTGACCAATATTTTCAACTTTCAGCTCGTAGTTATATTGCAAGGAGTCGCCGTTAACAATGTTGTTAAACGTACAGACTTTAGTGATTTTGATTTCAGGTTTACCAGGGGTGTAACAAAACGAGATGTGGCTTAAACCATAAAAATCATCCTCTCGACGCACTGGAGAATGTAATCCAGTATCACTACTAACTAAAATGCCATCTGCAAAATACTGATACAAGTTACCAGTAGGGCCACCTTTCACAAAGATGCCTTGAATGATGACTGGACTTGAACCTTGATCCCAAGAAAACGTTTTGGCCCCTTCTTGTACCGATATTGCAACTTCTAGCTCACCATCAGAGTAAACACCATCTGCAACAGGTTCAATTTTGAATTCTTCGAGGTCTGGTATTCCATAGAAGTCAGCACAGGTAGGATTACCGTTGTATTGAACTGGTTGAACGCCTTGACCTGAAGGAGGACCAGCTTCGGCTCGGACGTTATGCGATGCTAAAAACGCACAACAGACCAAAAGCGAAGTGAGTAACTTGATCAGTTTTGTGTTTAGAGAACTGATACAACTGAAGTCCATATTGTACCAGCGCGTATTGTTTGTTTCTTTCATAAAACCTCCGGCGGGTATAGAGCGAGCTATACAACCGCATCGTTGTTCTTTCAGAAATAAGTTCGATACTGCACCGGAGTCATAGCATAGAGTGTTCCATGTATAAGTAGTTGTTTTTTGTGGGGATAATTATTTTTGGTGTGTTTGCCTTTGCACAGTTTGTCTACCCAAAGCGGAAGGGATCTATTTGACGGGGGTACTAAGCACTTGAATAAAAACAATTAAATCGAGGGCTTGTGCGGGTGTTCACTGAGTGAACAAAGTGTAACTGACTCTGAACAGAACGTGTGTCAAAGCTGAATACACCATAAACTCAAACAGAAGTTGATGGATAAATGTTACACCGATTGTATGAATAGCGATCATGCTGGGTTGCTTTTTAAGCATATGAATAAATAAGATAAAATAAACGGTTGACCTATAAATTTATTGAGTTAAAGTACGCCTCGTTCTCACGGCAAAGGTCGTTAGAGCAGATGGTGTTGCCATCGCATTGATTGCGTTGCCCTGGTGGTGGAATTGGTAGACACAAGGGATTTAAAATCCCTCGACGTTCGCGTTGTGCCGGTTCAAGTCCGGCCCGGGGCACCATCCCTCATTATATGAGAACAATAAAATTCGGTAAGGCGCCTTGGCAGAGTGGCTATGCAGCGGATTGCAAATCCGTGGACCTCGGTTCGATTCCGGGAGGCGCCTCCATTCGAATATAAAGAATTATTAAGCCTCGTAAGTAATGACGGGGCTTTTTGCATTTAATCGGCTTGTTTTGCTCGTAGTTATCAGGCAACTTTTACGCGATAAGTATCTGTTTTGAGCGAAAGAGTTTACGGTATTTGCATCAACAAAGACTTAAATATGTACTGAAGTGGTATGCTAAGTCGACATCTTGGTGGCCTTTTTAGCAAACAGATGGTTTGAAGCAATTAACCTTTGACTCAATAAAATAAATCATTAAAGTACACGCTTGTTCGAGGGATGCCCCGAGACAACCCTTCAAATGTTTTTCTATAAAACGCAAAAATGGCGCCTTGGCAGAGTGGCTATGCAGCGGATTGCAAATCCGTGGACCTCGGTTCGATTCCGGGAGGCGCCTCCATTATCTCCTTATTTCAATTTCTAACCATACACTTAAGTTACCAAAACTAAATACTTAAAATATCAAAAGTAACTCATTATCATCGTCGTTTTACTTTAGTAGTTTCGATGCACATCTCACATCTCACTTTTCATTTCTGAATGCTTGCCATGCTTCCCCAAAAGGCACATGCGCTATCAATGGAAATGAGTAATCTATAAACTAGATGAATTCTTGGCGCGTTGTAATTGCGGCAAAAGATTGTTAGCTCAGGATGAGCTTGTATCGTTTAGGGAGAATCAGTTGTGTTATGTTATTTGAGTAAGCGCGTAGTTGCTTTGATACTGAGTGTTTTATCTTTTAGTGCGTTTGGGGCATCACTAGCTAGTTACCCGGATGGATGGCAGGATTGGCCTGTTGTCAAAGAATCACAGAACCTCCCAGCAGACACCGTCTTGCCACCAGATACTTCATTGTTTATTCAAGAATCAGTCCGTGCATATAGTTGGATCAATAATGGCCAAGGTTCACCACTTACTATTCGGGTAAATCCTTCCAAAATAGACCAGTACCGAACTCATGGCCCTTACGCGGATGGGCCAACTGCCGTCGCGATCTCTGAAGTTGATGGTATTGTCTGGGTTACCGAGCACATTGGTGGTATGGCTATCTATGGTAGTTATGATCGTGAAGGGAAGGATATTAGTCATCAGCATCCATCGCTAGAGCCTTCATTTTGCCAAAGTTGTCACACAACGTATCAAGATATTTGTATAAATGGTACCTGTGCTGAGCCAGTCTTAGGCGTATATAAAGATAAGTAGTATTTTATTGTGCTTAATCGACTTTTTGGTTGGTTGACGATTAACCAGATGTTGTTTGTATCGCATCTGGTATTGGTGCTGTCTATCATTTTAGGCTTGTCGTTTACACGTTTTCAAAGTGAATGGAGCATGCGAATTGAGCATGCAGCCACCATAGCAAAATCTTATTTATCATCGCAGCAGACATTTCTTTCTGGCTCCATTGCTGGACGCAATTACGCAAACTTGATGATGCCATCGACAAAAGAAGACCTCAGAGCTATTGAGGATCTTTTGTTTGTTGAGATTTCTGGAGTGTCGGATTACAAAATGCATAAAGTAGCAGTCCGATATTTAGCAGAATCTAATCAAGTTTGGCGGATAGATGTCAGTGATCGAGAAGTAGAGACCCTCAAAGTTCGAAAAGACAACCTCGAGCATTTGCTTGCATCGACGTTAGATACTGATGAAATTACTCGGAATAAACTTCGGTATCTGATCAACAAAGCCAATATTGATTTGGAAGCGCTAAAAATAAGTCAGGATTTACACCTAAATACTCACTTACCTTGGAGTAAAGACAACCTTAACCACGCCGACTTTTACTATGACGCTAATTTATCAGTGCTTCATGTTGTTTTGCCATTGAGAAACATCAGAGGTGGCTATATTTGGGCTGTTCTGGATGCGAGAGACTTAGATACATTCAAAGTGACTTTGATTAAAGAGCTGCTTAGCGAAGCGATAATTGCATCTGTAATATCTATGGTACTGATATTCATAGTCACTATTTGGATTGTAAGCCCACTCAAACGTCTGTCGATGTCAATGAAGAAAGACATAGAAAAGATAGATCAATCCTATATTCCCGAAATTCAACGTTCAGACGAAATTGGTGAGTTAGCGCGGTCTTATTCCAGCCTTATTACTAAAATCAAAAACCAGTTGCGTGTTCTTCATCAGCAAACGGACACAGATGCATTGACTGGTCTTGGTTCTCGTTATCTATATCAACGCACCTTGCCGTTTGTTATTCAGGAGACTATAGAGCGGAAGGGTTACGCGTGCTTTGTTTTGTGTGATATCGACAACTTTAAGAAGTTTAACGATACATACGGCCACACCGAAGGAGATAACGCGCTGTGTGATGTGGCGGAAGTATTCCGTTTACTATTAGGCTCAGATGAGCCTTCATTCCGCATTGGAGGGGAGGAGTTTGCATTACTCGTTGATGGGAAGACCTTAGAAGAAATTTTTGCGAAAGTAGAACGCTTAAGGCAAGCCGTTGAGGCTTTGGCAATTCCACATGCCAAAAACCTACCTTCAGAAGTGGTTACTATTTCCGTGGGTGCTGTCCCTCTGACAAAAAACACTTCTTCTACCAGCATAGATGCATGTGAGAAAGCGCTAGAGAGGGCATTTGAAGTCGCAGACAAACATTTGTACGCGGCAAAAGACAAGGGGCGTAACGTCGTTATTATGGCTGAGGTGATTCAAGTATAAACAATTAACGTATGTTTTAAATGCAACGCGACCAGGTGGGATGCGCTTTAAACATCAGTAACAGATAAAATTTACAAAGAAATAAAGCTGAAGTCTTTTGTGAAAGATTGTTATGAATCCTACAGTGAGTTGATGAATTACTACACAAAAGTGTTGCAAGATTACTTTAAAACCCTTTAAAAACTAAGCTTTTATGTGGCCTACCCCTTTAGGGTAGTTTTATTCCGTAATTGATTTACATCATTTATTAATTTTCTTTCACATTTAACAATGCGCTCAGATATAAGAACCTAACCCTTAGGAAGTATTATGAGCAAGTTGAAGCTGGTCGTTATTGGTAACGGTATGGTAGGGCACCGTTACATTGAAGACTTAGTCGAGAAAACGGATGCATCTCAATATGAGATCACAGTTTTCTGTGAAGAACCACGTGTCGCTTATGACCGTGTCCACCTTTCTTCTTACTTTTCTCACCATACAGCAGACGAGTTATCTTTAGTCAAAGAAGGTTTCTACGAGAAGCATGGTGTGAACATGTTAATTGGTGAGCGTGCCATTAACGTAAACCGTGAGAAACGTATCGTCCATTCAAGTACTGGTCGTGAAATTCAATACGACAAGCTGATTATGGCAACTGGTTCATTCCCATTCGTTCCACCTATCAAGGGTCGAGAAAGTAAAGACTGTTTTGTTTACCGTACTATCGAAGATCTAAAAGCGATCGAAGCGTGCGCGAAGAAGAGTAAAGTCGGTGTTGTTATCGGCGGCGGCCTACTTGGTCTTGAAGCGGCGGGTGCATTGAAAGCGCTTGGCGTTGAAACTCACGTGGTCGAGTTCGCACCAAAGTTGATGGCTGAACAGCTAGACCAAGCGGGTGGTAATCAACTTCGCCAAAAAATCGAGAGCATGGGTGTTAAGGTTCATACGAGCAAAAACACACTTGAAATCGCTCCTGAGGGTAAAGATGCACGTAACGTTATGCGTTTTGCCGACGGTACTGAGCTAGAGACCGATTTCATCGTGTTCTCTGCAGGTATTCGCCCACAAGATAAGCTGGCTCGTGATATGCAGTTGGATGTTGCACCACGTGGTGGTATCGCCATTAACGACTTCTGTCAGACGTCTGATGAGAACATCTACGCGATTGGCGAGTGTGCTTCTTGGAATGAAACCTTCTACGGGTTGGTTGCTCCTGGTTACAAGATGGCAACGGTAGCGGTTGACCACATTGTGGGTAACGACAACAAGTTCGAAGGTGCTGACATGTCGGCGAAGCTTAAACTACTTGGTGTAAAAGTTGGCTCAATCGGTGACGCTAACGGTCGTACTCCAGGTTGTAAGAGCTACGTTTACCAGAACGAGGAGCAAGAAGTTTACAAACGCTTAATCGTCTCTGAAGACAACAAGAAGCTTCTTGGTGCGGTGATGGTCGGTGATACTTCTGACTACGGTGATCTTCTGCAGCTAATGTTGAATGAAATCGACCTACCAGAACACCCAGACGCACTTATTCTGCCAGCTCATGCTGGCGCAGAAAAACCAACACTAGGCGCAGATGCTCTGCCTGATTCTGCGGTTATCTGTTCTTGTTTCGACGTAACGAAAGGCAAAATCGCTGAAGCTGTTGCACAAGGGCACCACACTATTGGTGATATCAAAACGGTAACGGGTGCTGGTACAGGTTGTGGTGGTTGTATTCCACTTGTAACGTCAGTGCTAAACGCTGAACTTGAAAAAGCGGGCCTTGAAGTAAAAGCAGACGTTTGTGAGCACTTTGCTTACTCTCGCCAAGAGCTTTTCCACCTAGTGCGTATCGGTGAAATTAAATCGTTTGAAGAGTTGCTAGAGAAACACGGTAAAGGCTACGGCTGTGAAGTGTGTAAACCACTAGCAGGCTCTATCCTTGCTTCTTGCTGGGGTGACCACATCCTGAAGCCATCTCTGGTTAAGCTGCACGATACCAACGATAACTTCCTAGGTAACATGCAAAAAGATGGTACGTACTCTGTTATTCCACGTATGGCTGGTGGTGAAGTAACGCCACAAGCACTTGCAGCACTTGCAGAGGTTGCCGCTGAATACAACCTGTACACCAAGATTACAGGCGCTCAACGTATCGGTCTATTTGGTGCGCAGAAAGATGACCTTCCTGCAATCTGGAAAAAGCTAATCGAAGCAGGTTACGAAACAGGCCAAGCTTATGCGAAAGCACTGCGTATGGCTAAGACGTGTGTCGGCTCTACTTGGTGTCGTTACGGCGTTCAAGATTCAGTTGGCCTTGGCGTAATGATCGAGAACCGTTACAAAGGCATCCGTACACCTCATAAAATGAAGTTCGGCGTGTCCGGCTGTACTCGTGAATGTGCAGAAGCGCAGGGTAAAGACTTGGGCATCATCGCAACCGACGCAGGTTGGAACATGTACGTTTGTGGTAACGGTGGTATGAAGCCTCGTCATGCTACGTTACTAGCCGGTGACCTAGACCAAGAAACACTGATCAAGTACATCGACCGATTCATGATGTTCTACATCCGTACAGCAGCGCCACTCCAGCGCACATCAGTATGGTTCGAAAACTTAGAAGGCGGCATTGATTACCTACGTGAAGTAATCATGGAAGACAAACTGGGAATCAACGAGCAGCTTGAAGCAGACGTAGCGAAGTTGGTTGAAGAGTATCGCTGTGAGTGGACTGACACGATAAACGATGAAACTCAGCTTAAGCGTTTTGCACACTTCGTGAACTCTGATGAGCGTGACGATAACGTTATGTTCGTGACAGATGGCCGTGAGCAACATCGCCCGGCTACATTCACTGAAAAACATCCTGAAGCGAAAGGTGACATCCTTCACGTAGAAGTGGTTTAAGGGGAGAAGAGATCATGGCATTTACAAAAGTTTGCAACATCGAAGACATCATCCCAGGTACTGGTGTAGTGGCATTGTTTGAGGGTGAGCAAGTTGCCATCTTCCGTCCACGAGCGACTGAAGAAGTCTTTGCAATCAACAATATGGACCCATTTTTTCAGTCAAATGTACTGTCACGAGGCCTGATCGTTGAACACGATGAGCAGTTATGGGTCGCAAGCCCACTTAAGAAGCAACGCTTTAACCTAGCAACAGGTGCATGTATGGAAGACGAGCGCATGAGCGTGAAGTCGTACAAAGCACGAGTAGCAAAGGGCAAAGTAGAGATCGCCGCGTAAATATTCAGCATAGCTAAAATAGTTGTTGTTGCAGCTAGGCAACAAAGAAGAAGGCTATGGAGATTTAATAGCTTAAAGGCTCGTCATTTCTTGGCGAAAAACAGAGAAATTCGCGAGCCTTTCACTATTCAATTTTAACTTTTTAACCTTCAAATTTTTGAATAAGGACACATTCATGTCTACAGACTTTAAACCTGCTGAATTCGTACAAACCATGATCAACGTGGGTGAGGCGAAAACCAATACCAGTACTCGTGACCTTCTGCTTCGCGGTACTATGGCGGGTATCATCCTATCGCTTGCGGTTGTTGTGGCAATTACCACAATCGTTCAAACTGGTGTTGGCATTGTAGGTGCACTTGTCTTCCCAGTTGGTTTCGTGATTCTTAGTGTTATGGGCTACGATCTAGTAACGGGTGTTTTCGGTCTAGCGCCTCTCGCTAAATTCGCAAACCGTCCTGGTATCACTTGGGGTCGTATCTTCCGTTGTTGGGGTCTTGTAGGTTTGGGTAACCTAATCGGTTCTCTAATCGTAGCTTACCTAGTGGCAATCTCTCTAACAGGTAACTTCTCTCTAGAATTAAACGCAGTAGCGAAGAAATTTATCGCTGTTTCTACCGCACGTAGCCTTGGTTTTGAAAACATGGGTATGGACGGATGGATTACGTGTTTCGTACGCGGCATCTTCTGTAACCTGATGGTTTGTCTAGGTGTTATCGGCAACATGACTGCACGTTCAGTTTCAGGTCGCGTAGCGATGATGTGGTTCCCAATCTTCATCTTCTTCGCACTAGTATTTGAGCACACAGTAGTAAACATGTTCCTATTCCCACTAGGTATGATTCTAGGTGCTGATTTTGGTATTGCGACATGGTTGAACTTCAACCTTATCCCAACAATCCTAGGTAACATTGTTGGTGGTCTTGTAATGACTTGTATTCCACTGTATCTAACTCACGCTAAAACTGCGCCTTCTATCAATGCTGAAGAAGAAGTAAACGCACAACCAGCAATGGTTAAGTAATCGAGGATTCATGACCAACATCTGGTAATGAACGAGTCGGGATTCTTTTTGAAATAGAACAGAGAGATTCCCGACTACGCTCCTTCGTCGCTCTCGGAAAAGACTCAAAAGGGGCTGAATAACAAGTACTATTCACCAAGTGCGATGACTACCAAAGCGAAAAGTTGGTCATTCCCTAGATAGAGGAATGATAGAGTAGGTCATTTCTTTCCCATCCATGAATAAGCCATTTGGCTATAAAAAGAGTTTCTTCTCAAAGAGCCTCTCTTTATATCTAAATTTTTCGATAGGCGTTGATATGACTACTGTTAACTCATCTTTAAACAGCGGCTTTGTTTCTCTTGTTGGCGCAGGCCCTGGTGATCCAGACTTGCTCACAGTAAAAGGCTTAAAAGCCATTCAAGCGGCTGAAGTTGTGGTGTACGACCGACTGGTGTCAAAAGATATCCTTGAATTGGCTCATGCATCAGCAGAGATGATCTACGTAGGCAAAAAATTAGACTTTCACTGCGTACCTCAAGATCAAATCAACCAAATCTTGGTGCAAAAAGCGCAAGAAGGTAAACGCGTTGTACGTCTAAAGGGCGGTGACTCATTTATCTTTGGTCGAGGTGGTGAGGAGCTTGAAGAGTTAGCTGAATTTGGTATCAAATACGAAGTGGTTCCGGGAATTACTGCCGCGGCAGGTGCAACGGCTTACGCGGGGATCCCATTAACGCACCGCGATCATGCTCAAAGTGTTCAGTTTATTACAGGCCATGTACAAAATGACGGTCGCGAGATTGAATGGCATTCGCTAGCGCAATCCAACAACACACTTGTGTTTTACATGGGTTTGAAACAAAGCGGTCATATCATGGATAAGCTGATTACGCATGGTTTGGACCCTGAAATGTCATGCGCAATCATTGAAAATGGTACGCGCCCAGAGCAACGTGTTTTCCAAGGTAAGTTAAACGAGCTATCGAGCATGGCAGAGCAAGCAGTGAGCCCTGCGTTAATTGTGGTTGGCAGCGTAACACAGCTACACAACAAATTGGATTGGTTCGGCAAATAACGAGCGCCCATACCGCTAAGCATTAAATGGCGCAAGGACTGCGTTTCTGTTGCATCTCTCTTTTCCGCATTGGAATTTGATCGATAAGATTATTGATGAACTGCCAATCGGTCTTCGCGCCCCAGCGGTATTTTTCTTCGCCATCTTTGCCCAACAGAATCGCAGTGTGTTGACCTGCTTTGACGTCGTAGAGTGCGGCCAGCATTTTCAAATCGAATTCTTCTTTTAACCAAGAAGGTTCAGTAAAGCCGTCTTCCGCAATGACCAAGGTGATGACGTCTCGATCTTCCAGTTCGCATTCATTCATCAATGCTTCCAGTAAAAATTGCTTAACGTGGTCGTCTTTTTCGGGGGCAAAATAGAGTACGCTACGATGTGGCCAGTATTGGGCATGCGCTGGATATCCAAATGCCGAACTTGATATGAGGCATGAAAGCAATAGGGTAATGATCGTCTTACTCATGGCTTCACTCCTTGACACGCGAATACCAAGTTATACGGTAAGTTTAGTGGAATTAGCTCATTGTGCTTTGGTTCAAAGTGGAATAGGGTATGCGACAAATAAATAAAGCGTGTTAAGTAGATGAATTCGGAAAGCAAACATAAAATCGCCATCTTGGTCGATGTACAGAACGTGTATTACACCTGTCGTGAAGCGTACCGTAGCAATTTTGATTACAACCAGTTTTGGTATGTCGCGACGCAAGGGAAAGAAGTGGTAAGCGCGCGAGCTTATGCTATTGCGAGTAATGACCCAAAACAGCGTCAATTTCACCATATTCTGCGTGGTGTTGGCTTTGAAGTGATGCTTAAACCGTTTATTCAACGCCGTGATGGCAGTGCTAAAGGGGATTGGGATGTGGGTATTACGCTTGATGCGATTGAAGTAGCGCCGGAAGTAGATGAGATCGCTCTTGTCTCTGGCGATGGTGATTTTAGTATGCTGGTGGAACGCATTCAGCAACGATTCAATAAAAAAGTTACTGTGTATGGTGTACCAAAGTTAACGTCTCAAACACTGATTGATTGTGCCGATCACTTCGTTGCAGTCGATGATGATTTTCTTCTTTAGTCTCAACTAGCGATGTGGCTTAGAGAATAAAGAAAGGGCGAGTCAATTCAGGCTGTACGCAAACGTACAATGACTCGCCCCAAACTTTCTTATCTATGTTCGGTTTATGATGGGATAATCATTTGTCCTAACACGTAACCTAGGCAGCAAGCACCAATCACGCCAATCAAGCCCACAGACATGAATGAGTGGTTGAAGTACCACTTACCAATCTTAGTAGTACCTGACGTATCAAAGTTTACTGTCGCGATATCAGAAGGGTAGTTCGGGATAAAGAAGTAGCCGTAAACCGCAGGCATTAAGCCGATAAGCAGCGCTGGTTCCAAACCAAGACCCAGACCCACTGGTAGCATCATACGCGCTGTCGCAGCTTGAGAGTTCACCACAACAGACACAATGAATAGTGCTAGTGCGAATGTCCAAGGGTAGTTGGTTACCATCTCTACGATGCCTGACTTAAACTGAGGCATTGCGTATTGGAAGTAAGTATCTGACATCCAAGCAATACCGAAGATAGCAATCGCTGCCACCATACCTGATTTAAAGACAACGCCATTTGGTACATCACGTGGATCGGTTTTGGTCGCAAGTAAAATGATACCGCCAAAGCAGAGCATCATCATCTGAATAACCACTGCCATGCTGATTGGTTTTGCTCCGTCAACGATGGTACGTACTTCCGGCCACATCGCGATAACGACGATCACAAGAATTGAAAGAATGAACAGCAATACCGAGTTACGTGCGCTAGTTGGTAGCACTTCGTCCAAAGACGTTGCGGTTGTGTTCAAGATCTTCTCGCGCCAAACCGGATCTTTCAGACGTTCTTGATATTCTTCGTCGTCTTCAAGCTCTTTGCCGCGTTTCAAGCTGTACAGTGACATCAGCAGTGTACCGAACAAAGTCGCAGGTACAGTTACAAGTAGAATAGAAAGTAAAGTGATCTCGTGTTGAATATCTGACAGCTGCGCTAGATAGTAAACCACCGCTGCCGAGATCGGTGAGGCGGTAATCGCGATTTGAGAAGCGACAGAAGCTGCAGCCATTGGACGCTCGGGACGAATGCCATTTTTCAAAGCAACGTCGCCAATGATTGGCATGATGGAGTAAACCGCGTGACCAGTACCAAGCATGAAGGTCATAGAATAGGTTACAAAAGGAGCAATCAGAGTCACACGCTTTGGATTTTTACGTAAGACACGTTCAGCGACTTGCAGCATGTATTTTAAGCCACCAGCGGCTTCAAGAATGGATGCACAAGTGACCACCGCTAGGATGATGAGCATAACGGTGACGGGTGGAGACGTTGGAGGCATTTTGAAAATGAAAACTTCAATGACCAAACCAATGCCAGATACGACGCCAAGACCAATGCCGCCATACCGAGAACCGATATACAGCATCACGAGCAAAAACAGAAACTCAAGATACAACATGTTTAATTTCCTTATTAGAAACAGGGATATCTATTGTTTCTATATTCAAGAAAAAAATACTTTGCCTTGTTCACATTCCATTTTATAAGAAATAGCAATGTTCAGTTATTTGGGACAGTTCACGCTCAGGGCCAGAAGTGTTATCAGGATGATATCTAAGGTTTGCGTAAGCTTATTTCGCTTCAACATCATTTGTTAACATGCGTGTAAAATGTAACCATTATGAACAGTGCTATAAACTTGGCGGGTTGTTTGGTTGTCTTTTGTAAAAGAGGTGATTCTTGCATTGGTGCTTATCGTAGCGTTTTGAGTAATTTTGTAGAACGCTATACCGCGTCTGATCAAAAAAACTTACAAGATCGCCTAAATGCGCGCTGAAAAAAGCCGCGTTATGCGGCTTCTTTTATGCTTCATCTGTTGTTTGAGTCTCTGCCATTACTTCTGAAGTTTGCTCAGCGGCTTGCTCTTCTGCTTCCATTTTCGCGCGTTCAGCTTTAGAGATGTAACGTGGCTTGTTGCTCTTATGAAGCTTTGCATTCTGTTTTTTCAACTTCGCTTTTAAGATCGAATTGATTTTTTTCTTGCGGTTCATGGTATTGGTCCTTTAATTTAGCGGGGCAGGATAGTGATTTTTTCACCAAGTTACAACCCTATTGGATTCCCTATGAAAACACTTACCACCGCTCGGCTTACTCTGCGTCTAGTCAGTGTAGAAGATGCACCGTTTATTTTAGATCTCTACAATCAACCTGATTTTTATCGTTTTGTCGGTGATAAACAAATACGCACTCTCGAAGAATCAAAACGTTACATCCAAGATAACATGCTACGTATGCAAGAACTAAAAGGCGTTAGTTTGCTGGTGGTAGAAACAACACAAACCGAAAAGCCAATAGGCATTTGTGGCCTAGTAAAACGCGATACATTGACGGCGTTTGATATCGGTTACGGATATCTTCCCAACGCTTACGGTAAGGGCTATGCCTTAGAAGCTGCAACCGCAGTATTAGAGTTTGCTCGTCATGATATGAAGATAGAGAATCTAGTTGCTATTACTAATAACGACAATACTCGCAGTATAAGTTTGCTTGAAAAATTGGGTTTTCAGTTTGAACGAGTCGAGCAAACTTACGATAATGGCCGCACTTTACAACTCTATGCTTTGACATTGTAACCAAAGAAGCTGTAACAAGAGGGCTAACAATGAGCGACATTTTACTTGGCAAACTCGCTACTGAATTTAAAACCGTGGAAGCAATGGTGGAGATCTACTGCAAAGACCATCATGGCACCAAAGGTGAGTTGTGTGCAAAATGTCGCGACTTATTAGACTATGCAGAAATTCGGCTAGACCGTTGCCCTTACGGTGAAGACAAACCGACTTGCAACAAGTGTCCAATCCACTGTTACAAACCTGAGCCTAAAGAGCAAATGCGTCTGATCATGCGTTACTCAGGGCCGCGAATGTTGCTGAAACATCCTATTCTAGCTATTCGACATTTAGTGCATGAGAAGCGAGAGGTCCCTGAAAAGCCTGCTCCCAATGTATCGAATCGGCATAAAAGAACGGAAAACAAAAAACGAGGACACTAGGTCCTCGTTTTAGTTTAATTCACTTGGTCAGAATTATAGTCCTGCTGCCATTTGATGCTTTGATTTTGTTGCTGCGATTAGCATGTAGATACACGTCGCGAGCAATGCAGCAAATAGGTAACCCAGTAAGCCGTGAATTTGTCCCATGAACTTGTCAGCTACCACAGGGCCTGCAACTGAACCAATGCTGTAGCTGAACAGCATTACTTGCGTAGCTGATACGATAAAACGCTCGTCTAGCCCTTCACAACCTAAGTTGATTGCAATAGGGTACAGTGCGAAAGTCGCCATGCCCAATAGGAACAGTGCAACTGCCAATACTACCGCTGACGAAGAGATGAAAGTCAGACCGATAGAGAAAATGCCTAGGATACAGAAGAACGCCATGAGTACGGTACGTGCCATGTATTTGTTTAGTGCCGTAACCATAGGTTGAACCAGCATGCCACCTAGGATCACTAGTGCCATTAAAGTGCCGATATCTTGGTGGCCAATTTGGCGGTTCGCAAGCTCTACCGGCATCAAACCATAAATTGCACCTAATGTTAGGCCAGATACGATACAACCGATGATTGCAGCATGGCTTAGCTTAGAAATCTGCTTAAATGAAAGTGCTGTTGATTCATGGCTGTTTGGTTGTTCGCAATCAATGAACAGCAAAACCAAAATTGCCATTAGGATCAGCGTAGTTATCGCTACAAAAGGAACACCACCGCTTACGCCTAGGATACCGATTCCAAATTGTCCAAGTGCAGAACCACCGTACAAAGAAAGCATGTAAAGACTCAAGCGTTTAGCGCGTGACGTTTCATCACCAGACATCAGCCATGATTCCACGATTACAAATACACCTGCGACCGCCATACCTGCGATGAAGCGTGCGACTAACCATACCGTTCCATTTGGAATGATAGGTAGAGCGATAATCGTCAACGAGAATGTCGCTAAACAGCCAACGAAAGCCTTGCGATGACCAATCTCACGAACGATGCGCTCAAAGAAAATAGCACCAACTAATAGGCCCGCGTAGAACACACTCGCCAACCAACTCGCATAATCAGCAGAGATGTTGTATTCACCAAGCATAAGGGGAATCAAGCTCATCAAATAGCCTGATGCCACTGCATAAAGAGACAGTGCTACGACAGGAACTGTGACTCGTGGTGATGCTGCAGGAATGGCTGTGTTTTCCAATGTTTTGCGCCTATAAGTTAAGTAATAATAAGGGGTTATTTGGCGCGAATATGAGGCTAATTAATAGGCAAGTAAAACGATATATTTGAGTCGTCTCGATAAAAGAAATTTATCGAAATTCTATGAAGAATTGCTGCATAAAAACGCCAGCCTAAGAGTTAGGCTGGCGAAGAGATTTATTTACTAAGTGCTTGATTTAACCACTGTTCAAATTGACTTTTCGGTAGGGCACCATTGATCATATCAACGCGTTGACCGTTCTTAAAAACCATAATAGTTGGAATACTACGAATACTGAATTGTGCCGCTAATTGTTGTTGCGCTTCAGTATCAATCTTGACAAAACGAGCATTTCCGGTCTGTTCTTGCGCGACATCCGAGAAAACAGGAGCAAATCCTACACATGGATTGCACCATGGAGCCCAGAAATCGACCACGACTGGCGTGTTGCTTTCTAACAGCGCTGAGAAGTTATCGACAGTACCTTCTATTGGGGCACCATCAAATAGAGCGTTCTTACATTTACCGCAGCTTGCAGCTTCCGCAACTCGCTCATTAGGAACGCGATTTAAACCACCACAAGACGGACAACGAGTTTTAAACGATGACATGACTTCTTCCTTTATGACAACTTGATGAAAACATGACTTACCAGCCAGCCTCATAATTTGTATACTTATTTTTTAACCTGTCGAAATGTAATCACGACAAGTGTTTATTTTGACCCAAACAGGTTCTAAGAAATTTCATTAAAATACAACAATAAATAGGTCTGCGATGACAAATTACTACGCTGAAATTACTGGCTGGGGAAAATGCCTTCCACCAGCAACGCTCTCTAACGACGACCTTAGCACTTTCCTTGACACTTCAGATGAATGGATTCGCACCCGTACTGGTATTGAAAACCGTCGTATTAGCCACGTAAACACGTCGGACATGGCAACGGTAGCCGCGCAACATGCAATGGCACGTGCAGGTGTAGAAGCGAGTGATATCGACCTAATCATTGTTGCGACATGCTCTCCTGATTCTCTTATCCCAAACATTGCTTCTAAGGTTCAGCAAAACCTTGGCATTCGTTCAGCCGCTGCTTTCGATTTAAACGCGGCATGTACGGGCTTTGTCTACGGTCTGGAAACGGGTACACGTTTGATTCAATCAGGCAACTACCGTAACGCGATCATTATTGGTGCTGAACGTCTTTCTTTCTACATTGACTGGGCAATGCGTGATACAGCGGTATTGTTCGGCGATGGCGCAGGGGCAGTCGTTCTGACTCGTACAGAACAAGAAACAGGCCTACTGCAATCGCAAATTGGTTGTGACGCAAAAGGTCGTGACATCCTTTCTGTGCCTAAGTTTGGCACATGCATGGATCGTTTTGCAGAAGATAATGGCTACTGGGATTTCAACTTTGTTGGTCAAGAGATCTTCAAACGCGCAGTAAAAGGCATGGGCTTAGCTGCAAAAACAGTACTTAAAGCCTCTGAGTTAACTACGGATCAAATCGACGTGGTAATCCCGCACCAAGCGAATATTCGTATTATTCAAACCTTGTGTGACCTTTCTGGTATTCCACAAGAAAAAGCGTTTGTGAACATCCAAAACTATGGCAACACATCAGCAGCGACCGTGCCAATCGCACTGTGTGAAGCGTTAGAGCAAGGCCGCGTTAAGCCAGGTGATAACCTGTTGCTTGCGGCATTCGGTGCTGGTCTAACATGGGGTGCGGCGGTACTGAAATGGGGTGACCGTGTAACGCCAGTTGCTGAAAGTGATGCTGCGCTACCGGAATCTGACAAGTCTGCTCTTGAGCTACTAGAGCGTGCAATTAAGCTTTGTAACGAACGCCCTCGTGGTGAAGACGCATAAACGACGCAATAAACAAAAGGGAGCATTTTGCTCCCTTTTTTATCTTTTGGCTGTGGCGAATTAAGCCATAAAGTCTAAGTTCGATGTCGAAAAATTTCGAATGTTAGGGAATACGTAATCTAGCGCTGCACCATCACTGATCCCCATCCACTGCGCTAAAGTTGCACCAACTTGGTCCGCGGCAATCTTAGGAATTAGCCGACCTTTGGAATAATCGTCTTCTCCACCTAGAACTAGTTCAGGCCAAGTACCAATTGGTTTAGTGCTTTTTACTGCCCCTCCAATTACCAGCTGATGTCCACCCCAACCATGGTCAGTACCGTTACCATTACTGGTCATTCTTCTGCCAAAATCAGACATGGTAAACGTAGTGACGCTGTCACTAAAACCTTGTTCACTAAGGGCTTGATATAGTGCATTGAGGTTTTCCGAAAGATCTTTTAGAAGCGCAGGGTGCTTGGTTAACTGAGCATCATGAACGTCGTAACCAGTATGCTTAACAAAGAAGATTTGTCGTTGTTGTGACAGGGAGTTCTGGCGCGAGATTAGCTTAAATACCATGTTAAGCTGTTTCCCTAAGCTTGATTTACTAAATCCTGCAACTGGTTCGACGGATTTAAGCTCACTTGCTAAAAGTTGACTCATCAACATCGATTGCTCTGTCATCGTATTGAAATGGTTACCGAAAAGGCTTGTGGGTTTAATTGCTTGTATTTTTGCATATGCCAAGTTGAAATCACTCTTACTGATCGCTGTTAGTTGAAGTACTCTGTCTTGCTTTAAAACTGTCTGTGTATAGTCGACTGACCTGAGCCAAAGGGAATTGCCATGAATACTGTACAACGGTGTTACATCAGCTTGTGAACTCAATATATCCAACATTCGTCCGGCCCAGCCAAGATTTGAATCAACGGGCATTCCACCGGATAACCAGCTATTCCTTTGAGAGTTATGAGAAAATAAATGAGTAGGGAGTACATCCTTATCTTGTTCTATTTGAGACTTACTCAGGGGGCGTTCAAGAATGCCGCTGTTTAAAACGACGTTAGCATCACCGCGTTCGAACAGTGGCAGAAGTGCTGAAAGGCTTGGATGTAAGCCAAGAGGGACTTCATTGCCATAATTATCAGTGGCAGTTAAGTGAGTTGGGAGAATCGTATCTCGCTCTACAGCCAAATTACGTCTAACCGCTTTATACGCTTGAAAATGGGAATTAGACAGAGGCAGTACAGTGTTAATCGCATCGTTACCACCGGACAAATATACACAAATCAGCGCTCTGTAATCATTGCTCGGTGAGGCAAGCGTCAGACTCGGCAAGCCCAAGGATGCGAGGGCGCTGAGGGAGGCAGTGCTTTTCAATAGGTTTCTTCGAGAGATATCCATGTTGAGCTCCTAATCTTGAACAAAGAATTCTTGGCTAGATAACACGGTAAAAAAAGCTAACGACAATTTGGTTTTGGCAACGTAATTGGATTTGTAGGAATCTAGAATGTTGAGCAAAGTCTCTTTGAGTTCAGTTGATGCGTTACCCCCAAGCAGTCGTTGGTCGAGTAATGTAACGAGTGCTGGATGATCATCAAGGAGTTGGTAATACTCATCTAGAGATAGAGCATGAGTTCGGCCTCCATTTTCGCGAACTTCGTTATACATAGCATTAACAATATCGGTATATACAGACCAACCTAGTAGCTCAAATTCAGGGGAAACTAACTCCGCATTACTGAATGATGTTGACGGAACATAGTCCGGAGAATAGAAATTGAATACGCTCGGGGAGCGTAAAGCACCTTGGTTGGCAGCGTTCATTAGACTGACAGCACCGTAATAGCGATTATCAATTGGCTCAAATCCTAGAGCACGGTGAAAGTTCATGAAAACTAAAATAGGCTCTTTCAACTTAATGGGTTGCACCGCGTTTAAGCCTAAGGCTTCGTGGTCAGTTAGTATTGCTTTAACAACGGCCCCTAAATCGCCTTTTGTCCCACCACCATTGTTATTGAATACCGAAGCGACTCTTTTTACATATGCTGGCGTTGGATTAGAGGTAACAAAGCGTTGGATCAATTGTTTTGACACAAAAGGAGCAATATTGTCGTGGGCCATTAAGATATCCATGACTAAGTGCAGCTCTTCATTGGCAGTCATGCCGGAGGGAATCGTACTTCCAAGAAAGGTTTTTTCGCCATCGTCATGGCGCCAGTCAACAACGCGCATCGGTTTAGTAAAAGCGCTATCAGATGTGAGCCAACCGGTAAGCGAACGAGCTAACTCTTGGACATCTGATTGGTTATAGGTCGGAATGGCGTTTCCTAGGGAGTCTCTTTTTTTTGTACCATCCAAATTCAACTCATATAAGCCAATAGTAAATAACTGCATAAGCTCTCTGGCGTAGTTTTCATCAGGTAGGGAACCAGTCGCACTATCTGCTTTTTTACTTCCCATCATCGAGAGGTAGCTACCCATTACAGGATGCGTGGCCGTTTTATAGAGTAAGTCTCTGTAGTTACCGAATGCATTTTCCACCAGAAGATCGTAGTAGGTTACGAGACCAAGTGCTTTACCAGAAAGGTTATTTCCGTACCTAGATACAACGAGTATTTGGCTCAGCGCGAATGCAGTTCGTTGTCTTAATTGGTCTTGAGACGTTACTGAAATTTGATACCAAGAATTTTCTCTATTTGCTTGGGCTCCTCGAGTAAATGGGGTTTGATACAAGTTTATGTGGAGAGTGGGGGGATAATTGAGTTGATTCTCTAGCCAAAGGTTTAAGCCTTGTGATTCAAGCTGCGCTCTACTCTGGGGAGTAGGCCCAAACGTCGCTTGATATAGTGTGCGCGTAATCTGCTGTTGTGTTAATTCAGCCATAACGGGTTGCATGGAACCAACTGAAAGCACGAAGAAGAATAATAGGGTTAAGTGATATAGTTTCTGACGTTTCATATAAACTCTCTTACCTACGTATAGCCGTATGGGAGTGAGTGACAATGAAAGAGCAAAATCGTTTGAGCTAATTAAGAAAAAGCTAACATACTGTTTCAAAGCGAGTATAGACAAACTAAAGCGGATATTTAGCGTGTGCGTGAGACAAATACTAAAATCCAGACTTTCGCTAGTTCAAAAAAACGAGGTAAAAGATTGAAACAGCCGTATAAAAACGTGATCTAAGCATCAATTAATTTTATGTAAACAATAAGTACTGGCGGGCTATTTAACGGCGTGTTGGAGGTAAAAACCATCATGCAAAAGCATGAATTACTTTAGCTGATAGCTCATATTTCTAGTAGAGGAAGAAGGTAGGCAGCACTTTGCGTGCTACCTATACGATAAAGTAATCAGTTGCTTTTTCTCGCTAATTTATGGTGTGCACGCGAGAAGTGATCCGCACAGAATGCCCCAACAATGGAGAGTTCTCCGGCCAAACATAAACCAGCCGCAACTTCTGCTAGTGCTTTCGCTTTCCCATTTCCATGTAATCCAAGAATATCAAGGCATGCCTTTTGAGTTGGCAATCCGGTACCACCACCGACAGTACCTACCATGATGTTTGGTAGTGTCACAGAAGCGTACAGGTTTCCGTCAGCGTCAACGTCCATTCTTGTAATACCAACGGCTGATTCGGCGACACATGCTGCGTCTTGTCCGCATGCTATATACAATGCCGTTAGCGCATTCGCATAGTGTGCATTAATACCAATCGCCCCACTGAGTAAACCACCAACCATGGTCATTTTCCCAAATTTAACCATGGCTTCTGGGGTGGTATGGAGGTATTTCTCAACAAGTGCTTTTGGAATGGTCACTTCCGCTGAAACCTTTTTACCACGTACTGAACGGAGCGTATGGGCATTTGCTTTTTTATCGCCCGATAAGTTGCCATCCAAGAATGCTTCAGCCGGCGGTATAGGGCTGTGCTCAAGAATGTAATGAAACACTTTGTTTGTTGCTATGGTCACCATATTCTGACCAGACGCATCGCCTGTCACGTACTCAAAGACGAGATAAACATGATTACCTTCTATGTTGACATTAATGTCTTTCAGTTTTCCGTGTGTAGTGGTTGATTCTGCTTCATTTCGGAAAATGTCATACTGGGTGACAACCCAACTGACGAACTGTGCTGCTTCTGCCAGTGATAGGAAGCCAAAAACGGGAGTGCGGCTAACCCCTTCGCTAATTAACAAGGTGCTCGCGCCACCGGCAGCAGTAATCAGGTTTGCGCCACGGTTATATGATGCAACCAGTGCTGCTTCAGTCGTCGCTAGCGGCACTAAGTAATCATCGTTGGCAAACAAGCCATTGATGCGCAATGGACCTGCTACGCCAACAGGAAGATTAACTGTACCAACAAAATGTTCGATGTTATTTGCGTATTGATGGCAATGGGATTGAGTAAAAGAATCCAGCAAAAGATTTTTGTCCGTTAACTGTCCTAGGACGTTCCATCGGCGTGCAATGTGCTTTTCTGTTAGACCTGCACTTAAGCAGAGCTTTTTCTGAGGCTTGTGGTATTTCGGTTCTAATGCCGATTGTACTTTTTCGTAGGTTTTAATATCAGAGAGTGCAGAGCTATTCCTTGCGCTGTCTAGATTCAATTTCGGCATACAAACGTTTCATTATTAATTTGGCCTGAGATTGTAGTGATACCGAGCTCAATTTCAATGCCGTGTATACGTTTTGCAACAAAAGCCTGCTCAGCTTCAAATCGATAAACACTGAGTTAGACCTCTAATTTCAAATTAAATTGAGCCTGTATAACGCTAGTTCTTAGTTGGTATTTGCTGTAAGTGTATGAATATATGTGAATTAACTGATTTTTAACGTGGCAATACGCTACTAAAATTACATCCATGTTCGGAAAACTCCCTTCATGTCAAAATTGTGCAAAGTAGGTAATCTACTCTAATGGTTAGGCTTTAAAAAAGCAGATTGAAATGTAGTCGGGTGGCGTAAAATGGTAAATAAATTGATCCACTTCACGGCATAATAGCTTCACGTTTTCAATTGAGGGTAACGTATGATTGTTTACTTTCGAGTTCAGGACGTAGAAGTGCTTTGTGATGAAATCGATCTCGCAACACTGATGCAAGCCAAACTCAAGCAATTACCAAATACCAAGCCTCAAATGGACTGAGCATGTATAACGTTACGAGGTGCTAGATGCGTTTAGCGCTATTGAGCGTTTATACACTTTAGGAGATAGTCCGGACACTCTTTTAAATGCACGTGAAAAGTGCGAAATACTCGTGTAGCCAAGTTGATTGGAGATATAGGTGAGAGAGTGTCCTTCTTCCATTAATTCACAAGAGACAGACAGCATCAATGATTCTTTGATATGCCGGTAAGACGTCCCTTCATTTTTTAACTTTCTTTGAAATGTTCGAACAGAATAGTTCAGTAATTTAGCCGCATCTTCTATCGATAAATTGCGCTCACGTACATAAGGCCGCAGCAGCTCAAATACGCTATCAGTAAAACTGCTATGCCATTGAATATGAGTTGGCTCAGTGCCTAATTGTGAGTCCGAGATTTGTATCGGTACATTAAGAATATCTTCGGGTATGTAAATCCCAGTTTTATCCTGGCCCACAAAAATCTGACATTGAGTTGGTACAACACTCTGAATAATATCGCTGTTGTGACCTTGCAAGCGTACTTTATCAGGGTACCACTCAGTTTTGGTTAGAGTACTGAGAAGTTCGATTATGTAAATGACCGCGAATGCTTCAGACCAGTCGGAAACCTGAGTGTCTTTTTGTTCTGAATATCGACAGAACCAGGAACGGCCATGGTGGGTTTCAAACGACACAGAGCTGCCTGGTGTATCGAGATGGAATATTTCCCTGATATGCCGCATCGAATCACCAATGGTCTGAAATGATACAAACTGATGCAAGACATTTGGAATGATTCTGCGACGAAATACATAGGTCAGCAGATCTGTAAACTTACTGCTACCGAGTTGCGATGAGGTTAGCTGAATTAAACGCTTCACAGACTCTGACGGGATATAGTCACTGTCTGTTTGGAACAGGTCAGCAGGTAAATCAGCATCGCGAAGCAGTTTGTGCTTATCTAATCCATAGTCAGCAAACACTTCAACCAGTATACGAGCATAGTTGGTTTGAATGACAGGTAGGTGAGATGTTTGATTTGGCATTACGTGGATACTCCATATACCCAGTGATTCCAACAGCTTGAACTTACTTGTGCATAAACTCCAACTAATCTTAGCTCAGAAGGCTCGCTTTTAGATATAGCTCGCTAAATATGCTTTGAATAATGGCACGATGGACAGGACGATATATTCTTAAAATGACCAACCTAATCAATGGCAAGGGGAACGTATGTCCGAAAACCAAACTGAAAAACTGCCAACAGAAATAGCGGAAAATAAAGCGACGACGAAAAACGATAATGTCAAAAAGGTAACTAATTACCTCATGCTGCTAATCGTTGTTATGCTTGGGTTCAGTATTGTGTCAGACCGTATCATTCCAATCACTGATAATGCGCGTGTCAAAGGCTATATCGTGCCGATCAAGCCACAAGTTTCAGGAAACGTATTAGATATCAAAGTTCGTCCCAACCAGCTCGTGGAAGAGGGTGATGAGCTGGCGATATTGGACAAATCGGATTATGAGATTGCGGTCAAACAAGCTGAAGAAAATCTCGAAATCGCCGGACAAAACGTGGGCGCACAAACTGCTTCTATTGCTTCTGCTCAAGCACGTTTGACTTCCGCTATAGTGGAACGCCAAAACACAGAGGCACAGGCCAACCGTATTCTTGCCATGGCAGAAAAAGGTGTAGTGTCAAAATCAGATGCGGATAAAGCGCGAGCCTCTCTAGCGACTGCGCGCGCAAATGTCGTGAATGCAGAAGCGGATCTTGAGAAAGCAAAACAGCAACTCGGCGCAGAAGGCGAGGAAAACAGCCAAGTAAAAGCAGCATTGCTGGCGCTTGAACAGGCTCAATTAAATCTTGAACGCACCGTGATTCGTGCTCCGACTCAAGGTGGGGTGTCAAACTTTAGCTTAACCGAAGGCTTTTATGCAACGGCGGGTCAACCCATCATGACCTTTGTGTCGACAGAAGACATCTGGATTGAAGCGTATTTTCGTGAAAACAGCTTAGGTAACGTAAGCATTGGTGACGAAGTAGAAATTGCTTTGGACTTTGCTCCGGGGAAAGTCATCAAAGGGAAAGTGAGTAGCATTGACTGGGGTGTTGATTGGGGCCAAAACCAACAAGCGGGTAAGTTAGCGCAAGCGAATCAGCAAACGGGTTGGTTGCGCCAAACACAAATGCTGCCAATCGCGGTCGAGTTTGAGCGTAGTGAAGTCAGTGGAATGCTGCGTGTTGGTGGCCAAGCAGACGTGATTGTTTACAGTGGAGATAACTTAGTCTTTAACGCGATTGGTAAACTTTGGATTCGTCTACTGAGTGTAATGTCTTATGTCCGATAATCTGAGCATAGATAACGCAACTCAACGTCGGATTCTGCGCTTTACCATAGGAGTGGGTCTAGCGGTGTTTCTCGCTGCTTGGATTAATTGGCAACTGGCGTTTGTAGCGCCAGTGTTCACGGCGAAGTTTTTGGTCGACAAGCCAAACCTGCACATAGAAACGATTTATGAGTTGCTACTGGCATTGATAGCCACTATGGGACTTGGGCTTCTTCTTTCGGGAGGCATTACTCAGTATCCAATTATTCTATTAATTGCTGTTGGACTGATGATGGCGTGGGGTTATTACTTGTTTACTGATCCCAAATGGAACCTGTTTGCGACCATTTTGTTGATTGCGGTGTTGATGTTGCCTTTTATGGCAATCAATAATCCAGCGATTTCTTTAGTACTCGCGAGCGGTTTGGCAATCTCTGGTGCCGTATCGGTAGCGATTTTCGCTTTGGTTCATATCTATCTGCCAGAGCCTGATAGCGAGTTCGCTGGTTATGCCCAGCCGCCAATAGGTAAGGATCAACGTTGGCATGCGTCATTTCGAGCTATGTTGATTTCGTTTCCTGTGGTGTGCTTCTTCTTTGTATTTCAGATTTCAGAAGCCTTACTCACCATGATGTTCGTTGCACTCTTGTCTTTGATGATAACTGCAGAGAAGTCAGTTAAATTGAGCGCATTCCTCATCATTAGTAACGGCATCGGCGGGATACTTGCCATCTCGGCGTTCTCGATACTCGCCATCGTGCCAAACATTTTCTTTTACACTGTCTTTATCGCGTTGTTGGCGGTATTGGCCGGGAAGAAGATTTACACAGTGCCAGAGAAGGCTCCGATATTCGCCACAGCGTTCAGTACGCTTCTGGTACTAATCGGCAGTACATTAATGAGCTCTGGTGATATCGATAGCAATACATTTATCCGAATTTTCCAATTAGTGATAGTCGGGATCTATATGATCATCGCATCACTATTATTGGAAACCAGAAATTGGAAGTTTTTACGGGCTTAGCATACTCAACAGTTAAACAAGATCTGTGAGTGGCTTTTCGATATCAATGGCGGAGACCGAGAATCTGCGCCATTGATTTGATTTAACTGATATGCCGCTCAATTAGCCATTAAAGGCACGCGCTACTCTGCCTTCACAACTGATTGTGTAGCTACCTACATAAGCAGGGATGAAAGCCGACTGCCCTTTACCAAGCACCAGTGTTTCACCGCTTTCTGCACGCAGTGTTACGTCCTCATTGATGGGCATCAAGATTTCAGCAGATGTCATGTTGACTTGCTGATCTGTAGGCGCTTCAAAAATAGAGAACTTGAAGTCTTGCACAGGGACAGGGAAGTGATGCTCACAGCCTTTGATTTCAGCTTTTGTTAGTAGCGTGTTCATCGGTTTTGGAATGAAATCAGTGCACTTAACAAGTTCTTCCACATCCATATGCTTTGGCGTTAAACCAGCACGAAGGACATTGTCTGAATTGGCCATGATCTCTAGGCCAGTGCCTTTAATGTACGCGTGTGGTGTTCTCGCACTCAGAAACATTGCCTCACCGGGTTTTAGTGTGATCACATTGAGTAGCAGGGGTGCAAATAAACCCACATCATTCGGGTACTGCTTAGCAAGGTCTAAAATCAATTCGCATACTGAACGTCCTTTGTTCATTGCTGCATAACTTAATAAGTGATCCACTGCGTTAACCTTACGTGTTTCTTCCATAGAAAGAATCTCCACGAAGAAGTGACATAAACCATCTTGGTTAGGGTTACGCTCAAACTGCTCTAGGTAACCGTTAATCTCAGGAATGTCACATAGGCGGAACTCAGCGATGATTTCATCAAATGGACGAAAGCCGTTCATTGCTCGGTATTCAGTAAGTGCGTAAACCAGTTCAGGCTTGTGGTTGGCATCTTTGTAATTACGATTAAACGCACTCAGCGGTACACCCAGCTCTTGTTCTTTTGCATAACCAAGTTCCGCGTCTTGCTTGTTTGGATGCACTTGAATCGACAACGCTTTATCTGCGGCAAGAATCTTGAAGAGGAAAGGTAGGTCACCAAAGGCTTTAAGCGTGCTTTGCGATAGAAATGCAGATGGATCTTGCTTGATCAATTCTGACAATGAAACTGACGCACTTCCTTCTTCAATCATAGAACAACCGTTTGGATGCGTGCCCATCCAAACTTCGGCTTGAGGTTGTTGTGCTTCGTTAGCAAAGCCAAACAAATCGTGGATAGCCGTGCGGCTTCCCCAGTCGTAGTTTTGGATCTTATTGTCCATTTTGAAGAAGCATTTTGATGAAATAGTATTCGAATTCATGAATTTTACCCGTAGAAAACCCTCCGAACTGAATCGGAAGCAAAAAATAGTGGAGATTGGATGGGTGAGTGGTTAGCTCACCCTAAGAGGTGTAGAAGTCGCTTCTACAATCAGATGTCTATAACCTAAGCTTTGGAGCGAGCGGCTTTCTGGAAGGTTGAGCCTGCAAGAACGGTAATAACAACAAGCCAATAACGGCTGCACATACCGAGATAGTGATAAAGAATCCAGTCCAGCTGTATTCTTCAAGAATCAATGCCAATGGATAGCCAGAAAGTGCGGCGCCCATGTAAGCAAATAGACCTACAAAGCCAGTGGCAGCTCCAGCCGAATCTTTGTGTGAACATTCTGCCGCGGCCATGCCGATCAACATTTGTGGACCAAACACGAAGAAGCCAATAGAGAAAAGCCCCGCTGCTTGGAACGCAAAGTTGGTTAACGGCATCAACCACAGCGCAGCTACAGACAAGAAAATACCAGCCGCGAACAGAAGGTTCATTGGACCGCGGTTACCACCGAACAGTTTATCTGAGCCCCAACCAGCCACTAGAGAGCCGACAAAGCCGCCGATCTCAAACATAGATAAAGCTGCGTTAGCGTTGATTAGGCTGTAGTGGTGTTGTTCTGTGAGATACAAGTTCCCCCAGTCATTGATGGCGGTACGCACGATGTAAACCAGAACATAACTGAACGCGAGCAACCAAATGTACTTGTTGTTGAACACGTATTGTTTGAGGATCTCTTTGTAGCTCAGTCCTTGTCCATGATTCTCTTGGGCAAGTTCTAATGCGTCATTACGCCACTGACCAACAGTCGGCAGTCCCTGCGTGGTGGGTTTATCACGCAAGCGCCAACATACAACCACGCCAAGAATTACGCCAATGATTCCCGGTACGACAAAGCCTTCACGCCAGCTGTAATGGAAAGTAAGAAACCCAACGAGTAGGGGAATCAAAGCCCCACCTACGTTATGGGCGGTGTTCCAGATTGCCCACAAGAATCCACGTTCTGAACGTGAATACCAAGTGGTAAGTAACTTAGAGCACGAAGGCCAACCCCAACCTTGGAACCAAGCGTTCATTACCCAAAGTGCTGCGAGAGCGACCAAAGAACTTGAGAAACCAAAAGCGATATTGATGAAGCCCGTTGCAATTAGGCCGACACCCATGAAATAGCGTGGATTAGATCGATCAGAAATGGTGCCAGAAATAAACTTCGATAAGCCATAGGTGATGTAGAAAAGCGTACCAATCAAACCAATGTCGCTTTTATCTAAACCCAGATCAGCGATCATCGCTGGCGCGGCATAGTTGAACGTTTTGCGGGTGAAGTAAAAGCCCGCGTAGCCAAGATACATACCCAGCATGATATGTAAACGCCAATAACGATAGCGTTCATCCACTTGGTCTTTGCTAAGGGGAGCTTGGTTGTAGCTCGGAGACTGAAATAATCCAAACATACTCGTTACACCTTAGGTAATGTAATGGCGATTTGTGTGCCATCCACATGATCGTTCAAAGAGTAGATATACATTTTTCCGCCAAGCGCTTGCACGCGTTCTTGCATACCGCGAACGCCCATGCCTTTCATGCAGTCTTCGGTTTTAAAACCACTGCCGTTGTCTGCAATGTTTAACGATAGGTCGTCTTCAATGGACAAAGCGATAACGATTGATGTCGCATTGGCGTATTTGGCTGCGTTGTTTAATGCTTCCTGACATAGACGGAATAGGGTGACTTTTAATGTGTCACTTAGAGATTCGTAATCGCCCTGCCAATCAAGCACAACATGCGTACCGTGATTGTCGAACTCCATCTCACGTGTTAATTGGTGAACGGATTCCTTCAAGTCCAAATCATCGAGCATTTTCGGGCGTAGTTTGCTCAGCAGATGTTTGGTGGTGTCATAAACATTGAGTGACAGGTTCTCGATCATGTCGGCACAACGAGTATTCATTTCCACGTTATCTACACGTTTTATGATGCTGGCTTGGGTACGAATTGCTGTGATGTTCTGACCGATTTCATCATGCAACTCTCTTGCAACGTCTCGGCGTACCGACTCTTCTGCCTGAATGAGTTGGCGAGACAAGGTTTGGTTTCTTGACAATTCACCACGAAGCTTTTGGTTTAGATCTTTTTGTTTCTGTACGGCTAACCCAAGCATGATACCTGTTAAGGTCTGTGCCGAAAGCGACAAGAGAAGATCGGTGATCTCTAGATTCGATACACCACTTCGCGCAGCAATCAGGGCGATACTGTTTAACATTGTTGCGAGAAGCGCACCTTGCCAGCCATAGCGTAGAGCAAGCACAATAATTGGGATCGCCATACAGAAAGGCGCGAAGCGTTTTAGTTCATCCGGTAAGCTGGTTTGAATCAAAATACTGCCAATCAACAGTATTGCGTACAAAAGGATGGGGCGGACTTTGAACTCAACATTATTTGCCAGTAAATTCGATGTTAGTGGTGACCAAGGGCTCTGGAACAGATAGTTCCAAAGTAGGTAACACATTGGCAGAACCAACAAACCGCCAGCAATGCTCGCCAACCATGCCATGTAGACAGACTGAACATGATAGCCAACCGCAAGCACGTTAATGCAAGACGTTACGAGCAACACCACTGCCATAACAGCTAAATGCTGATTCTGATCGCCTTTGTAATAACGCTTAGCAAGGTAAACCACTGGCATACTTAATACGCTAGCAACCAATACCATCAACCACTGAGGTTGCTCAAGCAGCAAAGCCAACGCAACCGTTAATCCCCATTCGGCGAGATAAATCGTTGCCCAATACTTTGTGCGTGTGTGCAGTGTTAATCCTAAACGCAACGCGAATGGGAACAGCAAGATCGCTAGCTCCGCATCGTTGACAAAGTAATAGGCGATCACCCACAGACAGAACCACGAGCATCCTGTCATGAATAAACCGCAAATGGAGGTGATGGTGTAGCTACGCATTAAAACGACTCTTGCGAGAACAGTTTGGCGAGCTCAACGTTGTTCTTTACGCCGAGTTTATCCATCGCGTTTGCACGGTGAACGTGAACGGTTTTATGGCTTAAGCCAAGCTCAGTGGCGGCGGCTTTTACGTCAAGACCGCGAGCGAGTAACTGACATACTTCGTTTTCTCGACGAGTGAGTTGAGTAAGTGTTGTGGCTTTATCACTAGGTGTTGCTAACTTCAATGCGATGTCGGGTGTCAAATAACAACCGCCGGATGCACTGGTTCTTACCGCTTGAATTAATTCATCTGGGCTACAACGTTTACTCAAGTAACCTTTGGCACCGAGTTTGAGTGACTTTTCTACCATTGCGGGAGAGTCATGTACGCTTAGCATGACACAAGCAATGCCGGAAGGAATTTCGGAGAGTAGGGTAAGCCCACTTTCGTCTGCCATCGAAATATCTAGGATAACCACGTTTGGCTTGCATGCAGGTAATCCCACTCGAGCTTCTGCTACCGAGCTAAATTCACCTACAATATTCATGTCTGTTTCAAGGCTCAACAATTGAGCAAATCCAGAACGAACAATGACATGGTCATCAACAAGCGCTACGTTAATCATCTTAAATACCAAACTTTAGCAATACACAAACGAAAATGAGCTCATTACCAATTGGCGCGAGATAGGAGACAATCCTTTGGCACCTTTGATATAGAGAGCTCAATAAAAAAAGCTACAATGATACTAAATTGCACCGGTTTATTTAATGATCTAGCGCGCTTTGACTAACAAAGCGCGCTGGTTGATTAAGCTTGGTTTTCTGCGAGTTCAAGCTTCTTCTTGTTTTGTCGAATCTTTTTCTCTTCCGCGATTGCAACGAAAGCAAGCAAAACAATACAAATCATTGCTGAGGTATCTAGGGCAGCGAACGTGCCTTTCCAGCCGGTTAGACCAAAGATTGGCGTACCGTCGGCAATCATACCAAGACCTAGTTTCGCGAAGCTGTCACCAATTAGGTAAGCGAATGTGCCTTTTACGCCATCTGCCACACTGATTGCTTTCTTAGGAACAAAGCCAACCGCAGCAACACCGATAAGAAGTTGAGGCCCAAACACTAGGAAGCCAAGAACAAATAGCGACGCTAGGTACATGAACTCGCTAGTTGCGTGTTGGTAGAACTCAAGCGATACAATGATCAAACCTAAAGAAACACAAGCCACTAGCGCACGGCGACCGTTTGCAAGGTCAGATAAGTAACCCCACATCAAAGTACCCACAAGCGCACCCACTTCGAATAGGGTAAAGCCAGAGATTGCGGCTTCTTTTGATAGACCAAGTTCTTGGTATGCGTAAACCGTTGACCATTGGTCGATACCGATACGCACGATGTAAAGGAAGATGTTTGCAAAGCAAAGTAGCCAGATCACTTTGTTTTTCAGAACGTATTCAACAAAGATCTCTTTCTTAGTCATTTGACTTTCTTCAGCCGCTTCGTCTTCTTCGCTGACTGCTTCATCAAATAGCTCTTCTACTTTTCCTAGTCCGTATGCTTCTGGAGAGTCGTTACCATAGCGCATACCGATGAAACCAACGATGATCGCAATGATAGAAGGGAACACGAACATGCCGATTACGTGACCATCGAACAGGTAGTTGGCACCAAATAGAGCCACACCAGCAGCACCTGCACCACCTACGTTGTGCGACATGTTCCAAAGACCTAGGTAAGAACCACGCTTGTTACGCGGCGTCCACTTGGTGATGGTTGAATAACTAGAAGGACCACCAGTACTTTGGAAGAAACCACTCAGTGCGTAGAACGCTACCATCAAGAACAAGCTCGCGCTGCCACCGCCCATGCTGAAGCTAAAACCAAGCATTGCCAGACCAGAAAGGATAAGCATGAAAGGAAGGAACTGCTTGGTGTTCTTACCATCGGCGTAGTAGGAAACCACGGTCTTACCGATACCGTAAGTGATCGAGAAACCTAGACCAATCAAACCTAGATCTGTCATCGACAAACCGTAAGTAGAAATCATGTCGTTTTGTGCGACGTTGAAGTTTTTACGGATCAGGTACATGGTCAAGTAACCAATGAATACCACTAGGTAAGATTGGATAAATGGTTTGAACCACATTTTTCTACGCGCTTCGACTGGAAGGTCTAGGGTAGGCTTCCGGACTTGTTCAAGGAATTTTAACATCGTGAACTCTCTTGTATTAGTGTGATGCACTTGCGTGCTCGCTTTCTTTTAACTGTTGGCGATTGTAGAGAGTCCGCTTTTGGACCACATGAGAGGAGGGCTTAGATCGGCTAGGAAAAATTCCTAGAAAACTACGAATGAGTGAGAAAGCGTGAAAAATGTCACATTCACAGTTCTATAAATAGAGTTTTTCAATCTAGAAATACGCATGCGTGGCGTGAATTGGCAAGCATTCGAGCGTGTGGGAAGCTATGTTGAACCTCAATATAAATTCACATCAACTAAGAGTGAGTCATTTCTCAATATGACTCAGCGCTGTAATGACAACCACGAAGTTTGTGCATAAACTAGAATAATTCTCGGTATTTTAAGATGATAGCTTGCATGCCCAATACAGATATTCCTTTGGTTCACTCGGAAGAAGTAAAGCTTTTTGCCACTATGCTCAAAGAACTTGATGGTGATATTCACTCTTTACTTGAAACCGCACGCATGCCACAAGATATTCTGTCTCAGAAATCGCTTGATACATTCGTTCCTGAGAGCGCATTAAAGTTCGTTTTCGAAACACTAGGAGAGAGGACTTCTCCAGAGAAGTTTGCGTTGCTCACTTGGACGCTTTGTCACGATATTTACGTTCCTCGATTTGCTAATCAAATTACTCAAACTGAGTCGTTAAAAGCGGCATTAGAAGACGTTTCCCAACTACTCAAACAGATTTCAGACAACGTGAGTATTTCCGTACAGTCAAGTGGCGGCAAATGGTGGCTCGTCAGAGAAAAGCAAAAAGCGGAGAGAGGGTGGTTTCGTTATGCCGAGATGTTTTCTGCCATGTTCATGAATGAACTGTTGAAGAAGTTGGTCGGTACGCAATGGAGGCTGGCAGAAGTCGGTATTCAGGATTTAGAAGCAGAGCCTTTTCATCGCCTACCAGGAATGAAAAGTGCACAATTTTATACTGGACGTCCCGTTACGGCAATCTCCATCCCCAATGAGTTGATTGATAAGCCAATTGTCTTTATTCCGTCACCAACTGCTCTAAATACAGTAGCTCGAAGTTGTGATGATAAGTTCAGCGATGCTCTGGCAAGGGCGCTTATGCCTTATCTCTCTATGGGAAAAATCTCTATCCAGTTTGCAGGTGAACTGATTGATATGAATGCTCGAACTATTCAAAGGCGCTTGGCGAACGAAAATACGACTTATCGTGAGGTCATTGAAGGTTTAATACTCAAACAAACGCTAGAACTTTTGGCGGACCTTGACCTCAGCATTACACACATCGCATTAAAAACGGGCTATTCCGATTCAGCTCACTTCACACGCGCATTCAAGCGGATGATGAATATCACCCCTAAAGCTTACCGCCAGTCTTTGTCTTAACTTGAAACATATAAAGCCGCTGATTTATTGGGGCTTTCGTGTTAACTCACATTTCTACACAATCTACGTATGTTGTCATCTAAAGGCAATTAAATGACCTTGAAGTTCGCCATTATGGCTTCTATGTTTTGAGTGTAAGTCTACGGTTTCATATGTATTTTTTTGAAATCGACTGCCTCATAACACCGTTGTTCTCGAAAGAGAAGTTATGGGAATGGACCCCACATATCCAAAAACATAGGTGTAATAATGACAATTTCTAAGAAGAGTCTTTCTTTACTTGCGCTTTCTTGTGCGTTTGCCCTAAATGCCAATGCAGCGTCGACGTTATTTACTAATGTCGATGTCTTCAATGGTAAGGATGAAAAGTTACTGCAGAACCAAAATGTACTGGTTGTCGATAACTTGATTAAAGAAATTTCCGCGAAACCAATTAAAACCAATAAACAAACGACCACAATTAATGGTGAAGGTCTAACCATGATCCCCGGCCTCATTGATATGCACTCTCATATGTGTATTCAAGAAGGCATGTTGGTTGGTCGTGATGGTTATGACCAAATGGCGATGGGCGCACGTGCGCATGTTTCTATGATGCAGTATTTAGATCAAGGTTTTACTACGGCTCGTGATGCAGGCTGTAACATTCTTGGCATGGCGAAAGCGATCAATAACGGTTTGCTGGAAGGGCCGCGACTTTTCCCTGCGGGCGGTTTTTTAAGTCAAACTGGTGGTCACGCGGATACCGGTAGCTTTAATGATGTTCCTGGACGTGTTGATGATCTCGAACGTCATGGCTTCGGTTATATTGTTGATGGCGAAACGGAAGCGCGCCGCGCTGCACGTCAAAACCTGCGTTCAGGTGCGACTCAAATCAAGATCATGGCTGGTGGAGGTGTGGCGAGCGAGTTTGATCCTATCCACACAACGCAATTCTCTAAAGAAGAAATGGAAGCGATTGTGGGTGTCGCGGAAGATTACGGCACGTATGTGATGGCCCATGCTTATCATGACCGTTCGGTTAATCGCGCGATTGATGCTGGCGTTAAAGTTATAGAGCATAACTTCCTTATTTCGGAACAGACGATTAAGCGCATGAAAGAGAAGGGCGTGGCACTTTCTGCTCAAGCGGTAATGTCTCTAGAAGCATTTGCAGAGCCGGAAAAGATCACTTTCTTCAGTCCGGATCAAAAAGCCAAAGCGACCAAAGTAAACGAAGGCGCGAAACAAATGTTTGAATGGGCACGTAAATACGACCTATTGATTGTAACGGGCGGCGATATGTTCGGTCCGGCTTATAATACACGCCAAGCAGACAATATGGTTTGGATGGAAAAAGTCGGGTTTACACCGTATCAGATCATGAAGATGGGCACATCGAACGCAGCGGAAGTATTGAGTTGGTCGGGCGGTATGAACCCTTATAAATACGGAAAACTAGGCGTTGTAGAGCCAGGTGCTTACGCTGATGTGGTGCTGGTGGAAGGGAATCCTCTGCAAGACATCACAGTTCTTAACGATTACGAAGATAAATTCAAAGTAATTATGAAAGACGGCAAGATCCACAAGAACACCTTGTAGTAAACTCTTTCGACTATTTGGGGACACAGGTTGTCCCCAAATTTTTCTCAAAAAGACAAAGAACCTATTCAAGGGAACGTATGAAGAAGTACCTATTGGCTGGCTTAGTGTTGCTAGCTTCATCAAATGTATCGGCCGATCAACTAAGCTGGGAGCAATTGCTGCCAGTGAATGTTCCTCAAATTGAAGACCCATTTGTAAAACTCACCGATCAACAGCTGTTCGAACTTGGTTCTCTTGCAAGGTATCGTGATTCTCAAAACCTCAATGAGCAACAGAAGCAAACGATGAAAGAGCTGGAAGACAGCTTGAAAGCGGACGACTTAGATATTGAATGGCTGTTTGCAAAACGCAAAGAAATTACCGAGTATCGACGTATGCTAGCGTCGACGCCTAATAAAACGCTAACAGAAGAAACCTATGAAATTCCTGGTTTTGTAACGCCTGTAGAATTTAACAATGACGTTGTCACAAAATTCTTCCTTGTTCCAACAATGGGGGCGTGTATCCATACCCCACCACCACCAGCAAACCAAATTGTATTGGTCGATTATCCACAAGGCATAAAGCTCACCTCTCTTTATGAACCTATTTGGGTAAAAGGGGATCTGCACATTAAAAAGACCAAAGCTGACGTCTCTTATTCGGATGGGGCTGCAAACGTAGAGACTATCTACCAAATGGATGAAGTCTCTATTCGACCTTATCAATAAGAGTCGAATACAGAAAATACATAAAGCAGTAAGCTGTCGCTTAATGGCAATTTTCTAACATCTGAATCATTAAACTCTTGTTGTATACATCAAGAGTTTAATGAGAAGCCAGATATGAAAGTAACTGTTCCAAAGCTAAGTTTTATTGCTATTTCGCTTTTATTCGCCTCATCGGTACAAGGGGCTAATTTCGGTAGCCCCAATTCGGTAGACAATACCATTACAGAAAATACTCGCGAAAAACGCTCATCGCGTGAGTTATTAGCGAAAGAACATAATGTTACTTTCGGTCTGGATTACCAAGCGCTTGGCTTAACGGCTTCGGATCCTCAAAGTGGTGGAGAAGATACCGCAAGTGCAGGCGTAGCGCGTTTTTATGGTAGTTGGAACCTAGTTGGTCTTAAATCGGGTAATACGGGCGGATTGGTATGGAAAGTAGAACATCGCCATGCCTACAACGAATTGTCGCCAAAAGACTTTAGTTTTATCGGAAATGGGCTAGGTTATGCAGGGATGATTGGTTCTGCATATAGTGACCAAGGTACACGTTTAACTAACCTTTACTGGCAACAGCAATTAAATAGTGGAAAAACCGCGTTCATGGTCGGCTTCTTAGATGCGAGTGACTATGTCGATACATATGCGTTAGCGAGTCCTTGGACAAGTTTTACTAACCTGGCTTTCAGTACAGGAGGAGGGGCAATTGGTCTGCCTGATGACGGTATTCTCGGCTTAGCCGTCGGTCACATGCTGACAGATAACTTCTATATGGTTGCTGGTGTAGCTGATGGAAAAGGGCGTTCAGACAAGCCTTTTGATGGTTTCGACACCTTATTCAACGATCATAAATTGTTTACGACGTTCGAACTGGGTTGGACGGCTTCGCAAGATCAAATCTATACCGATAACGTCCACCTAACGGCGTGGCATTTGGATGGTGATACGCAGCATAACCTGACAAACAAAGACAGCGGGCAGGGGGTTAACTTCTCGGCAAGTTACTTTGCAACAGAGCAATTAATGCCATTTATTCGTGGTGGTTTCTCTGAAGGTGATGTGGCACTTTATGAACGCTCTCTAACAGTGGGGATTGGTTACTTTGGTCTTGGTAAGCCAACCAACAACCTCGGTTTCGCGGTTAACTGGAGCCATGTTAACGATAATCTAGAACACGCTTATGGTGTGGATGACTCTGAACAATTCACTGCCGAGCTTTACTACAACATGCAGTTGAACGACTACATTCAAATCACACCGGATATTCAGTACATCAAAGACCCTGCATTTTCGAACAAAAGTAGCACTTGGGTGTTAGGTCTGCGCGCGAGAATATTCATCTAGATGATTATGTTTATTTGCCTTACTATTAATAACTGTATATAAATACAGTCATTCTGTTTTTGGGTTAATTTTGCTTCGGCAAGGAGAAAAGGAAAGGCAATGAACATCGCGTTAAGAAACAAAATCATTCAGGTGTGTAAGAAGAAAATAGGTCAGAAAGGAGACAATGTGGGTGTGTCCTTTTATGCCTTTTTCGCCAATAAGAATGACAACCCAGAGTTATTGATGGAAGCAGCAACCTGGTGGATTCAAACTCATCAACTCGACCACTTCGAAAAAGCGACTAAGATTATTCATTTAGTCGAATCCGAGATGTAAAAAGGGACACATTACGTGCCCCTTTTTTTATTTAGATATTTAGATATTTAGATATTTAGTATCAGAGATTAAGCTTTTGCGAACTTGTAAGTACGGTAACCACCAAGCAGGTTACGTGCTTTAAAGCCTGAGTTTACAAGTTGACGATAAGCAACGTTACCGCGTAACCCTACTTGACAGTAAATCACGATCTCTTTGTCTTTTGGGAGTTCATTCATGCGTTGACGTAATTGGTCGACAGGAATATTGAGCGTGCCCTCTATAAAGCCAACGGATTCCAATTCTCCCGGGTTACGTACATCAAGCAGCACTTGGTCATCTGACAGGTTGTCGATTTGATCAAAGTGAATTGCAGTAGCGTCACCTTTCATTATGTTGCTAGCAACAAAAGCGGCTTGGTTAATCACGTCTTTTGCAGAACCATACGGTGGTGCGTAAGTTAGCTCTAGATGCTGAAGCTGTTCTACGGTCATCCCGGCACGTTGAGCTACGGCCATTACGTCGATTCGTTTGTCGATACCGTCTTTACCTACGGCTTGTGCACCAAGGATCTTGCCAGTTTCCGGGTCAAACAACATTTTGAATGATACAGTTTCTGAACCAGGGTAGTAGCTAGCATGGCTTGCTGCGTGTACATACACTTTTTCATAAGCGATGTTTTCACGTTTTAGTTGTTTCTCATTTTTACCGGTAGAAGCCACTGCCAAATCAAAAATCTTACAGATCGCAGTGCCTTGTGTGCCTTGGTAAGCTTCTTGACGACCAAGCATGTTGTCTGCAGCCATACGACCTTGACGGTTTGCTGGGCCTGCTAATGGAACCAGCGTTTGTTCACCAGTTATGAAGTCTTTCTCTTCGACTGCATCACCAACCGCATAGATTGAAGGATCGCTAGTTTGCATGTATTCGTTGGTGTAGATACCACCTAGGGCGCCAATTTGTAGACCCGCTTCTTGCGCGAGTTTTGTCTCAGGACGCACACCAATCGCCATGATCAGGATATCGGTATCTAACACATCACCGTTATTGAGCGATAGAGTTAGCTTACCTTGAAGGTGTTGGTGTTCATCGTCTTCACCTGCTTCAGAATTTGCTACAGATTGGTTAGCAACGTATTCGACCGAAGAAAGGGCAACGCCTAAACGCAAGTCGATGCCTTTTTCTCGTATCTCGGCATGAGCGAAGCCGGCCATCTCGCGGTCTACTGGCGTCATCACTTGATCCGCCATTTCAATTAATGTGGTTTTTACGCCAAGCTGGTGGAATGCTTCCATCATTTCTAAGCCAATAAAACCTCCACCAACAACCGTGGCATGTTCAACCTTGTTAGTCTCAATTGTCTTGATGATGCGATCCATATCAGGGATGTTACGCAGAGAATGTGTCAGTGGGTTATCGATGCCCGGAATAGGCGGCACAACTGGACCTGCGCCAGGGCTCAATAGAAGAACATCGTAGCTTTCTTGATATTCAGAACCATCAAGTAAGTTCTTTACGGTTACGCTATTGTCTTGGCGATTAATAGAAACCACTTCGTTCATCACGCGAACGTCGACGTTAAAGCGTGCTAAAAAGCTTTCTGGCGTTTGTAGTAGTAACTTACTGCGTTCTTGGATATCGCCGCCGATGTGATAAGGCAAGCCACAGTTGGCAAATGAAACGAACGGGCCACGTTCAAACATGATGATTTCGGCATCTTCACTCAGACGACGAGCACGCGCCGCCGCAGATGCACCACCTGCAACACCACCGACGATTAAGATCTTAGTCATTTTTAACTCCAAGTTTTAGGGCGAGCTGACGTTTCACGAATAGCCAGTGTGAAAGGTCACTACGCTCTAGATTATCTAAAACCAAATTTCTTTAAAAAATAAGCAGCAGGACAGATTCCCGTGTAAGCACTTTGAATAAGATTAACGCCGATAAACACGGTGAACCAAATGAAGTTACTATGAACGAACACGGTTAGTATGACCGAAATCAAAACCATTGTGCCTGCAAAAACTCGTACTGCATTTTCTAACGTCATAACTCTTCTCCTTCGTACTCTCAAACTGAGAACGCCATCCTTTGATGTTCATCACTATAATTAACTAAATTAGGAATGTCTAATGTTAATTTACCTAAATTCATATTTGCTAATTTAGTGTTGACTAAATGCATTATTTTAGTAATATCTAATTTAGCTTTTAATGTAGAGGTGAGTCATGAGCTATACAGATATGGATGTAGCAGCAATGAAAGGCAATGCCAATGAAGCTGCTGATCTCCTAAAAGTAATGGCACATCCGGAAAGGTTAATGGTGTTGTGCCAACTGACCCAAGGTGAAGTTGGTGTTGGGGAGCTGCAAAAGAACTCGCTCCTTAGCCAATCCGCCTTTTCACAGCACTTAACGGTGCTTCGCAAACACAAATTGATCACGGCTCGTAAGGCATCACAGCAAGTGTTTTATTCGTTGTCAGAACCGAGAGTTGAATCATTAATCAAAGCGCTTCATGGCGTTTTCTGTAACTAATTCGTAGCTAAGATTTTAGAGGTAAATAATGTTAAACGTTATTCCATGGGAATCGTTGTTTGGTGGAATTTTGTTAGGGGTTTCCGCCACTATATTGTTGTTGGTTAACGGTAAAATTGCCGGAATCAGTGGAATTATGAATGGCATTATGTCACCGAAAAAAGGCGATTATTCGTGGCGATTGCTTTTTGCGGTTGGAATGATAGCTGGTGGCTTGATTAGCGTTCTGATGTTGGGCATTGCGGTTCCTAGTACCTCAAACCTTTCTTTAGGGATGGTGATTGCCGCTGGTTTATTGGTAGGAATCGGGACCAGACTGGGTAATGGATGTACTAGCGGACACGGTATTTGTGGCATGGGCCGTTTGTCTAAGCGTTCTATTGTGGCGACCTGTGTATTTATGGCCGTCGCTGGCCTAACGGTATTCGTTCGACTTCACCTAGTTTAAGAGAGATTCCATGAACAAGACTATTTTCCGTTTTTCTGCTCTTTTGAGCGGTGTGTTATTCGGTATGGGCATGGCGGTGTCTGGCATGATCGACCCAGCTAAAGTCATTGGATTTTTAGATATTTCTGGCCGTTGGGATCCAAGTTTGGCTTTTGTGATGGGCGGCGCACTCGCGGTATTCATGCCAAGCTATTTTTTAATCATCAAGCCGAGAAAACAATCAGTTAGCGGTGAAGCGTTTTGCACACCAACCAATAAGAACATCGACGGACGTTTGTTATCTGGTGCGGCGATCTTTGGTTTAGGTTGGGGTTTGGCAGGTATTTGCCCTGGCCCTGCAGTTGCGAGTTTGGCATTAGGCAACGTGAGCATTGTGGTGTTCTTCGTTGCGATGTTAGTTGGATCTCTGTTCGCGAAAGCGATCATTACTAACCGTAATGCGAAGAAGATGAAAACCACGAACGCGTAAACAATCAATCTGATATGGAGGGGAAAGGATGCCCGACAAACTAAAGCGAAGTTTTGTTCAGTCTGTGATGAACAGCTTTTTCCCTCCAATCATGATTTTACTCGCGCTTGTGGTCGGTGCAGCGGCCTTGAGGTTGACCCCGAAAGAGGAAGACCCGCAAATTGTTGTGCCGATGGCGGATGTATTGATATCGGCTCCCGGACTAAGCGCTTCTCAAGTCGAAAATCAAATCACTGAACCATTAGAAAAGCTTGTTAGCCAAATTGACGGTGTGGAATACGTTTATTCCTCGTCAATAGAAGGTGCTGCGCAGGTAATCGTTCGTTTCTATGTCGGTGAAAACCGCGAAGATGCACTGGTTAAGCTTTACAATAAACTCTACTCCAACCAAGACAAAGTTCCTCCTTCTGCCACCAACTGGCTTGTAAAGCCTATTGAAATCGACGATGTAGCTATTGTTGTTGCGGCAATTTATTCCACAAACCCAGATATTCTCGATCGTTATCAATTGAGACGTATTGCTGACCAAGCCACATTAGGCATTAAATCATTGGATGCCACCAACAAGGTGGAAGTGATTGGCGGTGAGCCGAGAAAAATTCAGATAGAGCTCGATTCTGTTGCGATGGCAAACTTCAAAGTGACCATCGATGATCTCGAACAGGCCATTAAGCTCAGTAATAGCAAAATCCAAGGCAAGAGTGTTCGCGTAAATGGGCAAAATTACACATTGGAGTCGGGACGGTTTCTGACCAACGCCAAAGAGGTTGGCGATGTTGTTATCGCGGTACTCAATGGCAAACCCGTTTATTTAAAAGATGTCGCGCGTATTTACGACGGTGAAGGTGAGGCAACATCCGATACTTGGTATCGCGATAAAAACCACGATGAAGCATACCCAGCGGTGTTCATTTCTGTCGCTAAACAAAAAGGCTCTAACGCGGTTAACGTCGCTCAGTCTGTTCGGGATAAACTGGTGGAGCTTCAATCCGAGCAGTTTCCTCCGCAAGTACAAGTTGAAGTCATTCGGGACTATGGCGAAACGGCGAACGCAAAAGTAAACAATTTGGTATCAAGCCTTGGTATTTCGATTCTAACTGTCGTGGTGTTTGTTGGTTTGTTCTTGAACTGGCGAAGTGCATTGGTGGTTGGCATCGCGATTCCAATTAGCTATGGTGCCGCGCTTGGTATGGACTTAGCTTTTGGTTATTCCATCAACCGAGTCACGCTATTTGCATTGATTTTGGCGCTAGGTTTGATCGTGGACGACCCGATCGCCAGTATCGATAACATTGAACGCTACCTCAAACGAAAAAATCTCACGCGAACCAATGCGATTGTTCTCGCCATGGCAGAAATTCGTAGCGCCTTGCTAATGTCGACGGTCGCGATTGTGATCGTGTTTACGCCGATGTTTTTTATCACTGGGATGATGGGGCCTTATATGGCACCACTGGCGTTCAACGTTCCGATCAGCGTTATCTTTAGTACCGTTGTCGCGTTTATGATCACGCCTTGGCTTGCTAAGAGCCTACTCAGAGGTGCTGAGAAAAACGGCCACTATGACATTCAATCCTCGCCGATGTATCGTTTGTATCGTGGAGTGTTGATTCCGTTACTTGAAAGTCGCAAGAAAGCGTGGCTTTTCCTTGGTTTGATTGCCTTGTTGTTCGTCTTGGCAGTATTGTTGCCAGCACTTCGCTTAGTTCCACTTAAGTTGCTGCCTTATGACAATAAGAACGAGTTCCAATTAGTATTAAACATGCCAGAGTCTTCAAGCTTTGTGGATACCTCCAACGCGCTGTCGAGCTTTACGGACTATTTAATGACGGTGCCGGAAGTGACAAGTGTGTCGGGCTTTGCGGGCACCGCTTCCCCAATGGATTTCAACGGCATGGTGCGGCACTACTTTATGCGTAGCGAACCCTACCAAGGCGAGCTTCGAGTCGTTCTTGCAGAGAAGAATCGCCGCGCAATGCAATCACACGAGCTGGTGACACGACTCAGGGCGGATTTAGAGCAGATTGCAGATAAGTTTGACGCTGACGTGCAGTTAGTCGAAGTACCGCCAGGCCCGCCTGTAATCGCCACCATTACAGCAGAAGTTTACGGTGACGAAGCGACATCATATGAAGATCTGATGAGCCAAGCAGAGAAAGTCGCGGATAGGCTTCGCAAAGAACAGTTGGTTTCTGAGGTGGATACCAGCATCCAAGGTGATTTAGAAACGTGGCAATTCATCGTTGATCAAGAAAAAGCGGCGCTGTCCGGTGTTTCTGTTGCTGATATCAATAACACGCTTATTACCGCCGCGAACGCCAAAGTGCTCGGTTATATCGCCGATCCAAGAGAAGTTGATCCACTACCTATCGAAGTGCAGCTCCGACGCGAAGACAGAGATAACCTGAATCAACTAGAGCAGCTTTATGTGCGAGGCCGTCCGGGCATTGCAAAAGTAGAATCCAATGGGGCGGTTGTGGATGCTCCTCAGCCTATCGTGCAGTTGTCTGAAGTCGGCCATTTTGTAAAACGCGCAGCGGACAAACCGATTTTCCACAAAAACCTCAAGCCTGTTGTGTATGTCTACGCCGAGGTAGTTGGGCGTGTGCCGGGTGAAGTGATTGCCGATGTGATGGCTGACCAAGATACGACTCACGCGGAAGATGCGCATCGTCACTGGCAAGAGCGCACGTACTTGAGCAATGGCGCAGGTATCACTTGGAGCGTGCCTGACAACATCGAAGTGGTTTGGAGTGGTGAAGGGGAATGGAAAATCACAGTGGACGTATTCCGTGATTTGGGCATTGCTTATGGCGCGGCGCTGCTTGGCGTATTTGTGGTGATGTTGATTCAAACAGGTTTACCTGCGGTATCGGGCATCATCATGCTGGCGATACCACTGACCGTGATTGGGATTATGCCGGGGTTCTGGATTTTGAATGTGTTAAGCAGTGATATCGGTAATTACCCGAATCCAGCTCTGTTCACGGCGACCGCGATGATCGGCATGATTGCGCTAGCTGGGATTGTGGTGCGTAACTCTCTCGTTTTGATTGAATTTGTTCAGCAATCGCTGGCTGAAGGTCGTAGCTTACATGATGCATTGATTGAATCTGGTGTTGTTCGTATGCGGCCAATATTGCTGACTGCGGGTACAACGTTACTGGGTAACGTAGTGATTACGTTAGACCCAATTTTTAACGGTTTGGCTTGGGCAATCATATTCGGTATTACCGCCTCGACCATCTTTACACTGCTTGTGGTTCCGGTGGTTTACAACCTTGCATACCAAAACACCAAAGGACATGGATTACCTCAGATGGAGGAAGAGCAATGAAATTAGATACCAAATGGTTAGGCGTGATTCTGTTTGCCATACTCGCGCTTCTTTTTCTCTATATGGCTGGATTTTTTACAGAAAAACTGCCGACAGAACATGATGTAAGAACCAACCAGATTGACGTAAATAACGTAGAGACACATAAACTGATGTTAACCAGTGAACCTGTTGTTCGAGAGTTTCCGGGCGTTGTCGTTGCAGAGCAGCATGCCGATATCGCAGCACGGTTAACTGCATCGGTGATGGAAGTATTGGTGAAGGTTGGCGATAGAGTGAAGCAAGGAGATGTGTTGGCGCGGCTAGAAAGCGATGATCTCGACGCGCGAGTTCGTCAAAGTGAGCAGGCTTTATCATCTGCACAAGCGCAGCTCAATACGGCGAGAAAGGAGTTTTCTCGTGTCAGAGCGCTTTTAAACAAAAAGCTGATCCCTCAATCGCAATTTGACCAAGCGGAAAGCACGTTGCAAACCGCGCAAGCCAACTTCAATAAAGCGCAGGCAGCGGTCTCTGAGGCGGAAACGACCTTTGGTTACAGCATTATTACTGCACCATTTGATGGCTTGATCACGCAAAAGCCCATTAACAAAGGTGATACCGCGACGCCGGGTGCTTTGCTTTTATCTATGTACAATCCAAACTCGTTAGAAATTGAGGTGAATTTTGCTGAGTCGGTTATGCCTTATGTGACTTACGATAAAGAAGTGGACATTGTTTTTCCGTCTTACAACCTAAATGCGCAAGCGGTGGTAAAAGAAGTAACGCCGTCGGCAGATGCCAACTCGCGCAGTTATGCCGTAAAGCTTCAATTTGAGCCGCCAAGGGCTATCTATCCAGGTACATACGCCAAAGTCACGTTGACCTTGACCGACGATGTCGTACTTCGCGTGCCAAAAGAGGCGGTTTACCAAGTTGGCCAATTGGACTATGTAAAAGTGTTGCAAGGCAGGGGGGAGGTAGAAACTCGGCTAATTCAGCTTGGAGAGTTGGGGAGAGTGCGAACGGGTTTGAAGCAGGGGGACGTAGTGCTGCTAAATCCAGGAGCGCTTTGATAGAACGGTTTCTCTCGTTCACTAATCAAACATCTTTCTAACAAACAACAACATAAAATAGCCCAGCATGATGCTGGGCCATTTTGTTCGTTCAGTTAAGCGTTAAAGTTGTGCTTACGGGGCAATGGTCGCTCAGCTTATAGTCGAGCACATCTTGTGTTTTGAAAACGGTTTGAACACCAGGCGACGCTTTTAAATCACCACTGACAATAATGTGGTCTATCACTGAGCGGAATTGGTGGGTTTTATTCGGGTTTCGATTAGAACGCACCTTACATTCCGCTTCGGTGTTTTTGGTCACTAGCTTTGCATCGGTATTGCCCGATAGCACTTCCCATAACCAATCTCCTCGATAACCCAAATTGTGGTTAAAGTCGCCAAGCACCACATATTGTTGTTTGCTCTTCTCGCGCGCTTTTATCCACTTGGCTAGTGCCTGTCCCTGTTGTTTCACTATCTTACAATCACGGTTGTTACGATACCCGCCACTGCAACCCGCTTTTAGGTGCACAGAGAGTAAGTGAGTCTCGTTATCTTGGTTTGGATTCAAAACAAGGTAGCTCGCGAAGCGTAGCTTGCTGTTGCCTCGGGTGATAGAAAAGTCTGGCTGGTCCAACACGCTCACACCATTACGTACCGCGAAACCAGTGTATTGATTGGTGTCATTGAACTGAAGGTGTCGGTTAGACGCATTCGCTCGATCGGAAAGATAAATAGTGAAGTCATTGCCAACGGCTCTTTGGACAGCAGTGACACTCTCGACTTCTTGAAAAGCGAGAATGTCGGCTTGTGTTTTATCCACATAGTAGTTCAGTTTTTCAAAATCTTGTGATGTTCTTGACACTTTTCCACCATCTATAGATAACCATTCAATATTCCAGCTGGTTAATTTGATTGAATTTTGAGCAAATGAAAAAGAACTAAAAAGTAATATCGTCGTAACAAAAAGTGATCGCATTTTGGTCTGTTGCACTCCTCTTTTTTAGCGCATTCCTTTCCATCCTTTATCCTATAAGACCTCTAAAAAAAGCAAGTGGATTTCGCTGCAATTTTGCAATTTTCACAGTTTTCTTCGCAACTGAGATCAACACCGATAAGATCGATTTGATCTTGTCCGCTAGCCAATTTTTATTGATCAAAATCAATGTTTTCAGTTGGTGCTTCTCGTTAAATACGCCACAATATATTGTGTCAGTCGAATAAAAATTAGCCCTATATAGTGTGTTTGTGGATAAGTCTGTGAACATTCTGGGTAAGGAGAAAAAGTGAAACCAATCGTAATCAAGCGTGACGGCTCAAGAGCTCCGTTTAGCAGGGATCGCATTCAATCTGCAGTGGAGTCGGCAGCGGACAAAAAAGACAAAGATATCGCAATACATGCATTGAATGTTGCTCTTGCAGTAGAACTGCAGCTTGAAAATCACGATGAGGTACACATCCACGAGATTCAAAACCTTGTAGAAAATGAACTGATGCAAGGTCCTTACAAAGCACTGGCTCGTTCTTACATTGAGTATCGCCATGATCGCGATATCGCACGTGAGAAACAAAGCGCACTAACTCGCGAGATCGAAGGTCTAATCGAAGAAAGTAATCTAGACCTCATCAACGAGAACGCGAACAAAGACGGCAAAGTTATTCCAACTCAACGTGACTTGCTGGCTGGTATCGTAGCGAAGCATTACGCAAAAACGCATATCCTTCCACGTGATGTCGTTCAAGCACATGAAGTAGGCGATATTCACTACCACGATTTGGATTACGCACCGTTCTTCCCAATGTTTAACTGTATGCTTATCGATTTGAAAGGCATGCTGACTCACGGCTTTAAAATGGGTAACGCCGAGATTGATACTCCGAAATCAATTTCAACAGCGACAGCAGTAACAGCTCAGATCATTGCACAAGTAGCAAGCCACATTTACGGCGGTACAACCATCAACCGTATTGATGAAGTACTAGAGCCGTATGTAATGACGAGTTACGAGAAACACCTAGAGATCGCAACAGAGTGGAACATTGCTGAGCCAGAAGAGTTTGCAAAAGCGCGCACCGAGAAAGAGTGTTACGACGCGTTCCAATCTCTAGAATACGAAGTAAACACGCTGCATACCGCAAACGGTCAAACACCATTTGTTACGTTCGGTTTCGGTCTTGGCACAAGCTGGGCATCTCGCCTTATTCAGAAATCTATTCTGAAGAACCGTATTGCTGGTCTAGGTAAAAACCGTAAAACAGCGGTATTCCCGAAACTGGTATTTGGTATTAAAGATGGTTTGAACCACAAATCAGAAGATCCAAACTACGACATCAAACAACTTGCACTTGAGTGCGCAACTAAGCGTATGTACCCAGATATTCTTAACTACGACAAAGTAGTGGAAGTAACGGGGTCATTTAAAACACCAATGGGTTGCCGCAGCTTCCTAGGTACATATGAAGAGAATGGTGAGCTAATCCACGAAGGTCGTAACAACCTTGGTGTCGTGAGCTTGAACCTTCCACGTATTGCAATTCGTGCAAATGGCAGCGAAGAGAAGTTCTACGAGCTACTAAACGATCGTCTACGTCTTGCTCGTAAAGCGCTAGAGACACGTATCCAGCGCCTAGAAAACGTGAAAGCACGTGTTGCGCCAATCCTTTACATGGAAGGTGCGTGTGGTGTTCGCCTAAAAGCCGATGACTCAATCGCAGAGATCTTCAAGAACGGCCGAGCATCTATCTCTCTTGGCTACATCGGTGTACATGAGACAATCAATGCGCTATTCGGTACAGAAGCGCACGTATACGACGATGCGGTTTTGAGTGAAAAAGCAGTAGCTATCATCAAGCACCTAAAAGATACGGTTAATGGCTGGGCTGATGAAACTGGCTATGGTTTCAGCTTATACGCAACACCAAGTGAAAACCTTTGCAGCCGTTTCTGTCGCATCGACGCAAAAGAGTTCGGTGTGATTAAAGGTGTAACAGACAAAGGTTACTACACCAACAGCTTCCACTTAGATGTAGAGAAGAAGGTGAACCCATACGATAAGATCGACTTTGAGATGCCTTACCCTGAAATCTCAAGCGGCGGCTTTATCTGTTACGGCGAGTTCCCGAACATGCAGCGTAACGTTGAAGCTTTAGAAAACGTATGGGATTACAGTTATACCCGAGTCCCTTACTACGGTACCAACACACCAATTGATGAGTGTTACGAGTGTGGCTACAACGGTGAGTTTGACTGTACAAGTAAAGGCTTCACTTGCCCAAGCTGTGGCAACCATGACTCTACAAAAGTGTCAGTAACACGCCGCGTTTGTGGTTACCTAGGCAGCCCAGATGCACGTCCGTTTAACTTCGGTAAACAAGAAGAAGTTAAGCGTCGAGTTAAGCACCTGTAAGGTTTACTTAAACTCAGACCCAAATAATGAAAATCAACCTGTAGTGGGTTGATTTTCTTTTCTAGCCAGCAAAACAAGGCACGATTATGAATTACCACCAATATTATCCAATCGACGTTGTTAACGGACCAGGTACACGCTGCACACTGTTTGTGTCGGGCTGTGTACACCAGTGTCGCGGCTGTTATAACCAGTCGACGCAACGTTTGGACTCGGGTGTGTTTTTCACGCAAGAAGCTGAAGATCAAATCATCGCAGACTTAAACGACACACGCATCAAACGTCGTGGCTTATCTCTGTCTGGCGGTGATCCACTTCATCCAGCAAACGTGCCGCACATTCTTAAGCTTGTTAAACGAGTAAGAGAAGAGTGCCCAGGTAAAGATATTTGGGTTTGGACGGGTTACACGCTTGAAGAACTCGATGATGCGCAGCGTGAAGTGATGCAGTACATCGACACCCTAATCGATGGAAAATATGAGCAAGATAAACGAGACCTCAACCTAGAATGGCGAGGTAGCTCGAACCAAATTATCCATCGCTTCACTGATATTTAAGCGTTCAAGCACAAGAAAAGTCAGATATAAAAAGGGCACATTCGTACATTTCGAATGTGCCCTTTTTAATCTAGGAAGGATTCGTAATAGCCTGTTTAAATAATGGAGTTAGAAGTTTACTGCCACTCACAGTCATGTGATCAGCATCATAATAAAGAGGTTGGCCGTTTTGAGAGCCATTGCACTTCTCAGAATCACACAAGTACTCTTTAACATTCAGAACAGTAGAACCACATTTAGCACTAACACGATCCATTAATCCAACTATAAAACCATGCCTATCATTGTAAGTTTTGATTGGTAGAGTTACATCAATTACGCCCCCATTTTTTAATATACCTCTCGATACGTATTGTGGGACGTTGATAAGCATTTCTGGTATCGGCGTTGTAATATAAGTTGGATTGTTATGGCTCAATGAACAGATCGTATCTTCATAGTGACTTGAATACTCTTGAAGTAATTCATCGTCAAGTTTTTGGTGAATTTCACTGAAATATATACCAGGGCCAGAATTTTTCTTAATTTTGACGAGTTCAGAATGGCCAAACAGATAAGAAGAAGTCCTATTTACAACAAATACAGGAACCCCTGGGTATTCTCTTTCTATTATATTAAAGGTGTGTTCATTTGCAGCTGCACAATTGTCAACACTGTAATCTGTTAGTTTTGCTCCAAAAATGAAAGGGCATGAGTGCCTTAGAAATGTAACTGCACCGCCGTCTTGTAAGTCTATTGCATCAAGAATACCAGATGAGATTGCATCTGCGTGGCTATCGCCAACAATGATAAGTTGAATGTTATTTTTATTTCCTAAAACACAAGGCTTTGCATCAATAGGTGTTTCGGGGCCATAAAAACATGAACGAGTAAGCTCATTTCTATCAAATGTTGCGGCCTCTGCTTTTGTTACTCTATCGTCAACTCTAAAGGCAATGCCGTCAGCTTCTACTATCCCCTTAGAGATCACCAAGATTGCTAACGCAAATAAAATAGGTTTCGCGGAGATAACATACTTAATTTTTATTTCTTTGAGTTTAGGGAATCTATAACTTTCAACATAACGGTGGCTAATATAACCAAGTAAGATCGAGAGAGGTAACCCAAACCAAATCCAGTTTTGAATTGCGAAGTATGTTCCTAGTACGACCAATGGCCAATGCCAAAGATATATAGAGTATGACCACAAACCTAATTTATTAGAAATATAATTACTTGTGATTAAAGAATTTTGATTACAAATAATAACCAAGTATGTACCAATAGTTGGTAGTAGAGCTAAGTAACCAGGCCATAAACTACTCTTTGAGGAAACAATAAAGCTAATGGCGATCAACAGTAAACCGCATCTTGATAGTAAGTTTTTCAAAGAGTTTTTGAGTTCTATCGGGTAGGCATAAGCTATACCACCGAGCAACATTTCCCACGCACGATTCGATAGTAAAAAGTATGATGCATTAGGATTTGAGTATGATGAATACAAGCTATATAGATAAAATGAAACTGCGGCCGCTATTAGTATTTTTCTGAGTGTTTTTAAACCAAAAGCTTTATATAGAAGAGTTAGCACTACAGGATATATGAGGTAGAATTGCCACTCTACTGATAAAGACCATGTGTGTAATAGCCATTTACTATTTGCACTTACATCAAAATATCCAGACTCCTTTAAATACATGCTATTGGATATAAACCTGATAGATCCTGATACATGCTTTCCTAAGGTTTTGAAGTCAAGAGGAGTAAGATAGAACCAACCGAAAATCATAATAACTAAGCACAGTATCGCTAATGCAGGTATGATTCTGTTCGCACGAGAAATATAAAAGTTAATGATTGAAAAGTTTGAGTTCTCTAAGCCTCTAAATATAATAGAAGTCATTAAAAACCCGGATATTACAAAGAAAACGTCAACCCCAGCAAATCCTCCGGGCAAGATCTCTGGGTTAAAGTGGAATAAAACCACTGAAATAACAGCTATTGCTCTTAGTCCGTTAATATCAGACCTAAAATTCATTAAATTTACTCCATATAATCGATGCTGAGATTATATGTGTTTTACTACCTATCGTATAGGTTTAGCACCTCCTTAAGTGCTCACCCTCAGCAGAGCTATCATCATCAACCATGTTATTGATCCATCGCTTAGACTGAATGCGATGAGTGGTCAGAATGCCTTTCACTAGTTCCTCAACCAGTAGGGACATCAACACCCAATGCAGTGGTAAACCCAATACCATCCCGGTGTAGTAAGTGAGCGGAATACCAATCGCCCATTGACCAAACGTGTCGATGAAGATGCTATAGCGAATGTCAGCGCCACTTTTCAGTACGCCGCCGATACCAACCATGTTAAACACGCGCAGTATCATGCCAAGAGCGAGCACCAAGCACACGTTCAATGCCATTTGTTTATCGCTCAGTGGGCTCATTTCTAACAACGTTAAAATAAGTGGCGAGCACATCCAAACCACTAAGAACAAAATTGTGGCTAGTACTGCACTGGTTAACACGTACCACCACGCAGTTTTCTCAACTCGGTCATATTGCTCTGCGCCAATGTCATTCCCAAGTAACACTGAAGCAGCAACTGCGAATCCCATAAAGGTCGAAATCAATACACCTTCAATAGGTGATAAGAATGAGATGACCGCGAGTTCAGTTACGCCGAGTTGACCATAAATGATGCTGTAGACAATTAATCCGCCAGTCCATAATGCATCGTGAATCAGCATTGGCATCGAGATTTTAAAGTACTTGTTTCTATACTTTTTAACTGTGCCTTCACGCCAATCAGACCGAGCAGGGAGCAGATGTGAATATCGACGGCAAAAGAAGTAGACCAGTACCGCAGTTTGAAAAAAGCGTGAAATAAAAGTCCCCACTGCTGCACCAAATACCCCCCATTGTGGGAACCCCAATAAACCGAAGATCAGTACCGCATTTAGGAATATGTTCACGACGATGGCAGCAATGCTAACGTAAGTTGGCATTTTTGCTTCGCCAACCGATCTCAAGACTGATTCGATAGGCACCACGATGGCGGTGCCTATTAGGCTCAATCCAGTCACCACCAGATATTCACGAGCATAACTAACATACTCAGGATTATCGGCCATAAACGAAACGATCTCTTTGTCATAAACCACATACAGCCAAATGAACGGCAAAGTAACGATCAGGGAAATAAACCAAGATTGCGCAAGCGTGCGACGTATGCCCGCGATGTTGCCAGAACCGTAGTATTGAGACGCTAAAACCGTTACCGCACCACACAATCCGAATACGACGGCCAAGTTAAAGAAAAAGATTCGGTTGCCGACACCAACAGCTGCAGTGGCTGATTCACCAAGCTGGCTCACCATAAAAATGTCTACAGCGCCCAGCAGAGAAAACAACATGGATTGCAGTGATACAGGAACACCAATTGCAACCAGTTTTTTCCAAAATGCTTTGTCTATGTATTGACGTGTTAAGAGCATCGCATTTCTCCTTTAAGAACAATGCGAGTAGTTTATCCTCATGATTTGACGTTGTATTTTTCAAAGGCATCCAAAAGTTTTGTCAAACTATCCAGTCTCTGTCGAATGTTCGATTGAGCCTCTTTGCCTTTAACGCATTTGCGAGTCATTGAATCATGGACGAGAAACAAGAACGTTACACTATTTCGGAAAAGACCTACCAGGAGTTCATTGACCACACTAGAGTGCTTGCTCTCGAAGACAGGGGTATCGTCCAATGTGGCATCGCAACTTGTAGAGAGTTCTTTTCCGTTTATCGCAAGAACCAGAAGAAACATATGTTACTTTACACTATACGTGGCAAAGGCTGGTTGCAGAGTGGGGCTTGTCGATATGAGCTGGAACCAGGATCGTTAGTGATTGTGCCTGCGGGTATTGAAAATGGCTTTGGAATGGAAGACGAAACGTGGCAAATCGCGTGGGTATTCCTTTCGCAAAATAAAGAATGGTCGATGGTGAATGAAGAAATCGAATATCAACTTACACCTGCGCCAGAAGTGATGTACTCCTGCATTCAAACGCTATTACGTAGTATTAACCTGCCTATCGATTGCGGCGGTGAAGTGGGGGCGCATAGTGTTGCTCAGCTCGAACTCATGCTGAACATGCCGTATTCTGATTCGATTTCACGTAATCAGTTAAGATTGCGGCGTGTGTTTGACTTGGTTCAAAGGCAGCTCCATAAAGACTGGACAGTCGAGCAACTTGCTTCACTTTATCCTTGCTCTGAACCACACCTTCATCGTTTGACTCAGCAACAGTTTGGACGAAGCCCAATGGCACACCTTACTCGTATGCGGATGGAATATGCGGCGCGTTTGTTGCGCTCAACTGAATGGTCGATTCAGCACATTGGCGAAATAGTAGGATACCCAACAGGGGCGAACTTCAGTACGCGATTTAAAGCGTGGTCGAGCATGACGCCGCGTGAATTTAGGAAAAATGGAAAACTTGATTCACACTTTGATGAGTGATTTGTACTTTTTGTGAACGATTGAGTTCATGAAATTTCACAGTCACCAGAATTTTGTACTCTAATTGGCGAAATGAGTGAAAAATCATTTCGCCATTTTTAACGAAAGTGTTACCGTGAGGTTCGATACTTGAATTTCAAAGGGTTATGACTTTCATGTTTTCTAATCTACCGACTCCCGTATTAGATCCTATTTTATCTCTTTCCGTCGCATACCGTGGCGATGAACGTCCAAACAAGGTTGACCTTGGTATTGGCGTATACAAAAACAGCGCTGGCGAAACACCAATCATGAAAGCCATTCAAATGGCACAAGAAGTGGTTATCGAAAACCAGAAGACAAAATCTTACGTTGGTCTGGCAGGCTGTGAAGAATTCAACCAAAGCATGATCGATCTTCTTCTGACGGGTACGTCAGCAATGGATCGTGTAGCCGCTATTCAAACGCCTGGCGCGAGTGGTGCATTGCGTATGTTGGGTGACCTAATGAAGGTTGCACAACCAGATACGACAGTTTGGATTTCAAACCCAAGCTATGTGAACCACAAACCAGTAATGGAAGCAGCTGGGCTGAAAGTGAAGTTCTACCATTATTTCTCGCCTGAAACCAAGCAAGTTGACACAGCGAAGATGCTGGAAGACCTAGCTAAAGCCGGGCCTTCTGATGTGGTACTTCTGCATGGCTGTTGTCACAACCCAACGGGTGCAGATATCGACTTCTCTGCGTGGCAAGCGATCACCGAGCTTTCGCAAAAAAACGGTTTTACTCCATTTGTCGACATTGCTTACCAAGGCTTTGGTGACGGTCTAGAGGAAGACGCGAAAGGTCTTCGCTTTATGGCTAACAACGTTGAAGAAATGCTAGTTACAACGTCATGTTCTAAGAACTTTGGTTTGTACCGTGAGCGTACTGGCGCTGCAATAGTCATCGGTAAAAACACGAAAGACGTAGCAAATGCGAAAGGTAAACTATTGACGTTAGCACGTTCAACTTACACCATGCCGCCAGATCATGGAGCTGCATTAGTAAAAACCATTCTTCAGGATGCAAACCTAACTTCTGTTTGGAAACAGGAACTAAGTGAGATGCAGCAGCGCTTGCTGAATCTTCGTCAAACTTTGTGTAACGAATTGAGAAATAACCATAATACAGATCAATTTGATTTCATTGAGAGCCACAAAGGCATGTTTACTGTGCTAGGCTTTAGTGAAAACCAAATGGCGCAACTGCGTGAAGATTATGGTATTTATGGTGTCGGTGATGGTCGTATTAACATCGCTGGTTTGACCGAAACTCATATTCCTTACGTTGCTGACGCTATCCAAAAAATATCTCAACGTTAATTGGGAGAGTTGATGAAGAACTGGAAACTGATTCTGCCGCTAATGATGAGCGGTGGTCTTATTGCGTGTACGTCGACGCCGACGACCACTGAGCCTGTTGAGCCAGATACACCAAAGGTAGAGCAACCAGTCGACGTACCGGAAGTGAAACCAGAAGTTGAACCTAAGCCTGAGCAAAAACCTGAAATTAAACCAGAGGTTAAGCCTAAACCAGAAAAACCATCGAAGGTAACCAAAACGCCGGATGGAAAATTGGTTTTAGGCGCTGAAGAATGGGTTTATGTACCAGCTATTGATCAGACATTTAAAGCTCGTATCGATACTGGAGCAACGACATCGTCGATTAGTGCGACAGATATTGTACCCTTTGAGCGTGATGGTAAAGATTGGGTTCAGTTCAAAATCGATATGAACGGTAAGGCAAGCAAAGAGTTTAAGCTACCTGTGGAGCGCTGGGCGAAGATAAAGCAGTCATCTAGCGATGAAGTAGACAAACGGGCGGTCGTAGTGGCTTACATTCAGGTTGGTGATATGAATGAGCAAACCGAGTTTACACTTGCTGAACGTGGTCACATGAAGTTTCCTATTCTACTTGGACGTAGCTTTTTTAGAGATGTAGCTGTAATTGATGTGTCACAGAAATATGTGCAGAAAAAGCCGTCGAAGAAAAAGTAAATGAAAAAGCCTTCCGAATGGAAGGCTTTTTACTATTTGGAGTCGGTTAGAAGGCGAAACGGGCTGACATAACGATTTGGTTGCCATAAACACCAGTATTTCTAAAATCTGCACCCAAGGATAGCTGCTGAGTGGAGTGGAATCTCCCCCCAAGATTAAACACTGTGCTGGCATTGTCATTTGAAATAAGTTGTCCAATACGACCATGCAACTCGATATTCTGCATAAACCAAACTCGAGTACCAAAGTTCACTTCAGTTTTCCATTCGTCGCCAATTTTATCGCTACCGTGCTCCTTTATGTTATGCACCAACATTTGACCATAGATGTCTGCGAACTGGCCTGCAGGGCCATTAAAGCCGATGCCTCCAGCGATATCCCAATCACCGCTGAATTCACTGTCTACTCGGCCGATAAAGTGAGTGTTTTCAGTAAAATACGTTGTAAATTCACCACCAAAGGTGCCCGGGCTTGTCCCCATTCTGAATTCCAACATGTTGTAGTTGAAATTATTAGCATGTGATGAAAGTGGTAATAGGGCACACACGCCGATAGCTGTTAGTTTGAGAGCCTTTGCTAGCATGATGTCTCCGGGCTTTATAAAGTGAAAAAACAATAATATAGAAAAAAGCCTGCAATTAGCAGGCCAAAGTTGTGTTTTATATCACTTTTCTGAAATTACCTATGCTAGGTCAGAAGATAAGCGAGTGGAAAATGAGCTTTAGAGTACCACAAGATGCTCTACTTCAATTTCTGGTTTGTTACCGCCTTCAAACTCACCAAACAGACGTACTTTTGTCGTTTGGTCGATTGGCGTTATTAGTCGAATATCGTCATCTAGCTCAACCATGATTTCGCCCGAGCCGTCGGTAAAGATAAATTGGTCAGCACGTGTTTGACGAAGCAGATTGCCTTCTACAACAACGTCTTTCTCGGTAAACATGCTCGAATCTTTAATCAGGGCGTCGACTTTCTCTACCGTAACAGGGCCATTAAATTGGATGCTTGATTGGCCGTGGTTGTGGTCTTTCGCCATTGCAACAGTAGGCGCGATAGCAAGTGCAGCGATAGTAGCGATAACAGTGTTTTTCATAATTTGGTTTCTCTATTTAAGTGTTCGTTTTTGATGGTGCTATTAAAACAAACCTTATTTGAACCATTACTGATTCGAACATTCATATTCGATTCATTTTCTTGAGTCCTATACTGAGATAACGTTATGATTGTTCACCTTCTTTTTTTTCTCTTACAAGTGTTCATGAAATCAGCAATCCCTTCATTAATGGTTCAAGGTACGACCTCAGATGCCGGAAAAAGTGTCCTCGTGGCAGGTTTATGCCGTGTGTTGGCAAGGCGAGGGGTAAAAGTTGCCCCATTTAAGCCACAAAACATGGCACTTAATAGTGCAGTAACCAAAGATGGAGGTGAAATTGGACGAGCTCAAGCTGTTCAGGCGCAGGCTTGTAACGTAGAGCCAACGGTTCACATGAATCCAGTGTTGATTAAACCAAACAGTGACACCGGCGCACAGATCATCTTACAAGGCAAAGCACTGTCAAATATGGATGCTGTCGGATTTCATGATTACAAGAAAGTGGCAATGGAAACGGTATTGGACTCATTTGCAAAACTGACGGATGAATACGATTCCGTCATGATTGAAGGAGCCGGCAGTCCAGCAGAAATCAACTTAAGAGAAAACGACATTGCCAACATGGGATTTGCGGAAGAGGCCGATGTTCCAGTTATCATCATCGCAGATATTGATCGTGGCGGCGTGTTTGCCCATTTGTACGGTACGCTAGCGTTATTGTCTGAATCTGAGCAGGCTCGCGTTAAAGGCTTCGTTATTAACCGATTCCGTGGTGATATCAGCTTACTTGAGTCTGGTCTTGATTGGCTCGAAGAGAAAACTGGCAAGCCAGTGTTAGGAGTATTGCCGTATTTGCATGGTTTTAACCTAGAAGCGGAAGATGCGATTACCACACAACAAGACCTCTCTACAGACGTGAAACTCAATGTTGTGGTGCCAGTGTTAACTCGAATCAGTAATCATACCGATTTTGATGTATTGCGTCTTAACCCAGACATTAACTTGCGCTATGTAGGCAAAGGTGAAAAGATCGACAAAGCCGATCTGGTGGTTCTACCAGGTACAAAGTCTGTTAGAGATGATTTGGACTACTTACGCAGTCAAGGCTGGGACAAGGATATTCAACGCCATATCCGACTTGGTGGAAAGGTTATCGGCATCTGTGGTGGCTACCAAATGCTTGGTAAGTTAATTGATGACCCAAATGGAGTAGAGGGTAAGCAGGGGCAGAGTGAAGGGCTCGGTTTATTAGACGTAAGTACAACGCTAACCAACAGCAAGCAGCTAACGCATACACAAGCGCAACTTACGCTAAATGGCACAACAACGAATGTGAAAGGTTACGAAATTCATGTTGGTCGAAGTGAAGTGCAGGGCGCTCAACCTCTGACATTGAGTTCTGGCGAAGCTGAGGGAGCAATTAGCGATTGTGGTCAAGTAATGGGAACGTACCTTCATGGATTCTTCGATGAAGCCGATGTGTTGAGCCTTGTTTCTGAATGGGTGAACGGTGCACAAATCAAACAACAAGATTTTGAGCAACTCAAAGAGCAAGCCATAAATCGTATTGCAGATGCGATAGAACAACATATCAATCTTGACTTTCTGTTCAAATAAAACGAGCTTTTAACTGTTTGAAGCATAAATAAAAGTAGGCATTGTGCGCTACATTTTCTTTTCCTGCCTGTCTAGCACCGGAGTATTTTTATGAAAGCATGGAAAAAACATGCTTGCCTAGCGGCAATATTGAGCGTTTCATCAGCTACGAACGCAGCATCCGACCTAAAAGTGTACGCAGCGTCTTCAATGACCAATGCGATCGACGATATAGCGCATAAGTTTGAGCAAAAGTACGAGGTGTCAGTGACTCCCGTTTATGGAGGCTCTTCATCGATTGCTCGCCAAATTTTAAATGGCGCACCGGCTGACGTGTTTATCTCAGCAAATGCTAAGTGGATGAACTATCTAGTAAAATCGAAAGCAGTTAAGGGTGACGGCGTCACTAATTTGGTACGTAATAGTCTCGTTCTTATCGCTCCACAAGCATCAAGTGTTACTCCTTTTAACTTCTCAGATGCCAATGCATGGAGCCAAGCATTAGACGATAATCGCCTTGCGCTTGGTAACCCTGTCTCAGTTCCCGCAGGCATGTACGCGCGAGAGTCTCTTACTAATCTTGGTGTTTGGAAACAGCTCGAACGTCAAATCGCGCCTGCGAAAAATGTTCGTCTTGCATTAGCATTGGTTGAACGTGGCGAAGCACCCTTGGGCATCGTTTATAAAACCGATGCGCTTTTGACCGACAAAGTAAAAGTGGTCGGCGAGTTTGCTAGTGATACCCACGCAAACATCGTTTACCCAGCTGCTATTGTTAAAGATTCAAAACAATCCGAGCAATTCTTTGAATACTTGAAATCCGATGATGCCAAACAAGTGTTTGTGCAATATGGCTTTCAATAAAAAGGGGACAGAGTGACAGAACTTGAATACCAAGCCTTAATGTTGAGCCTAAAAGTCGGTGCATATGCCGTCATTTGGCTGATTCCTTTAGGCGTTGCTCTTGCTTGGTTACTTTCTAGAAAAGAGTTCATCGGTAAATCCATTCTCGATAGCCTAATTCACTTACCATTGGTATTGCCGCCTGTGGTGATTGGCTATTTATTGCTGATCTCGTTAGGCCGACAAGGTTTCTTAGGTAATTGGCTCTATGAGCACTTGGGTTTGGTGTTTAGCTTCAACTGGAAGGGCGCTGTCGTCGCTTGTATTGTAGTCGCACTACCTCTAATGGTGCGCTCCGTTCGTCTGAGTTTAGATAATGTTGATCCTAAGCTTGAACATGCCGCATCGACGTTAGGAGCATCACCGTTAAAAGTGTTCCTGACCATCACGTTACCTTTAACTATTCCTGGCATCATTACGGGCACGATGCTCTCGTTTGCACGTAGCTTGGGAGAGTTTGGGGCAACGATCAGTTTTGTTTCTAACATTCCCGGCGAGACCCAAACCATTCCTTTAGCTATGTATAACTTTATTGAAACGCCTGGAGCCGAAATGGAAGCCGCTCGTTTGTGTATTATTTCTATTGCATTGGCCCTTTCAACTTTAATGATCTCAGAATGGTTAAATCGCAAGGCAGCTGTACGTTTGGGAGCTAAGCGATGAGTATAGAAATTCAATTTAAACAATCACTTGGTGAAACGGACTTTAATATCGATCTGTCGTTACCGGGTAACGGTATAAGTGCATTATTTGGGCGTTCCGGTGCAGGTAAAACAACGCTGATTAATGTTATTAGTGGATTAGTGACACCACAGCAAGGAAAGGTATCGATTGGAGAACATGTTCTATTTGATAGTAGCGAAGGTATTAATCTGCCAACTCATAAACGTAAAATCGGTTATGTATTCCAAGACTCACGTTTGTTTCCGCATTACTCAGTAAAAGGAAACCTGCTCTATGGAGTCGTTGACAAAGACGAAGAGTATTTCGATAAAGTCACCGAACTCCTTGCTATTAAACCTCTGCTGAAACGGTTTCCTATCTCTCTATCTGGCGGTGAAAAACAACGGGTCGCTATTGCTCGCGCTTTGTTATCCAAGCCCAACTTATTGCTGATGGATGAACCATTAGCTTCATTGGATATGCCTCGTAAACGTGAGGTTATGCCGTTTTTAGAAGAGCTCTCAGAACAGGTAAATATTCCTATTGTGTATGTCACACACAGTTTGCAGGAAATTCTTCGCCTAGCACAGCACCTATCGATTCTCGAACAAGGCACAATTATGATGTCGGGTAAGTTAGAAGAGGTTTGGGCATCCCATGCAATGCGCCCTTGGCAGTCATTCTCAGACCACAGTAGCTTGTTCGAAGGTAATATATCGAATCATCATGAGAAATACGCGCTGACATGCGTCAAACTTGCTCCGAATGTATGTTTGTGGGTACAAAAAGTGGATGGCGAGCCAGGTATGCCCATTCGCCTTCAAGTTCGAGCAAACGACGTGTCTATTGCGTTAGAAAAACCTGTCTCTACATCGATTCGTAACGTGTTACCAGCGACTGTCGCATCCATAGAAGAGATGAATGCAGGTGAAGACAAGCAAAGTATCACAGTGTCGCTTAAGCTCGATGACGATTGCCATTTGTGGGCAACCATTACACCTTGGGCATTAGATGATCTGAACTTGAAGGTTGGAGAGGCTGTTTATGCGCAGGTAAAAGGCGTAAGTGTTACGCAAAGGGATATAGCGTTGGCACATCATTAATCATTAATTTGCACAAAGAGAGAATGTAAAAAAGGCCGCATTTGCGGCCTTTGCTTTAACTTCAGTATTGGAATTACTTCTCAAATACTTCTTTGAACTCACGTTTAAGAAGAGGGTCGCGACGTGCTTTCTTAAGTTGCTTAACCATATCTTTTACACAGTTGTGTAGGACATTGTCTAGCAGTTGAGAACGGTAGTCTTCTTTGTCTTCATCTGTCATGTTTTCTGGCAGATTTAGAGTCGGGAACTCTTCCATTACGTTTAGACCTGCGAACGCTTGGCCTACAGTTACAAGAGCGTGGAACTGTTCAAAGTTGTCTAGAATGTTTTGTGCACTTGCTGGCATTTCATCCCAAGATGCACGTACAGCTTCTTCAGACACTTCATGGATAGAGGTAACCATCTCGAACATTTGCTCAGGCACTTCGTCAAATTCAATCACTTTGCGTAGTTCAGGAGAAATAGTTTCTAGATCGATTTTTTTGCTTTCGTTGTTAGTTGCTTCTGACATGGTGTGTCTCTCGTTACAAAAGGCGGGAATATTAATACCAAATTCATCAAATAGCTACCATAACGACTATTTGATTACGTGATAAAACAGCAAAAATATCGCAGATCGGGGAGGGTTGTAATGCATATACCGGATTCATATGGTATACGTTTAATAAACAACTAGAAATGGACCATGGTATGCAGCCACTAGGAACCTCGATGCGTATTCTTCTTGTTGATGATGTACAACTTGATCGAATGCAGTTGGCAATAAGATTAAAACAGCTAGGACACGTTGTTAAAGCCGTTGGTAGTGGTCTTGAAGCCCTTAATGAATATGAAAGCTTTGACCCCGAGCTAATCCTTCTTGATATTGCCATGCCAGACATGAATGGTTTTGAAGTCTCGCTTCATATCAGAGAAGCCTTTCCCGATTGGATCCCAATCATATTTTTAAGTAGTCACGAAGAACCTGAAATGATTGCAAAAGCAATTGATGCCGGTGGTGATGACTACTTAATAAAGCCTGTTGACAAGATCGTCCTAAACTCCAAATTGATTGCAATGCAGCGTATAGCTCATATGAGAAGAGAACTAAAGCAGACTACAGCACAGCTAGAGACAGTCAATGAGCTCTTACAGCAGCAAGCAAATGAAGATGGGCTTACAAAGCTTTATAATAGGCGTTATATCGACCAGCAACTAACCGATATGGTGGCTTGGCATGGTAGGCGTGGTGAACCTATGGCGCTTATCCTCTTAGATGTGGACTTTTTCAAACCTTTTAATGATAACTATGGCCACATAGAAGGCGATCGTTGTCTTCAAGCGCTGGCCAATCAACTAAAAGCGACATTCAGCCGCTCTGGAGAGTATGTAGGTAGATATGGTGGCGAAGAGTTTGTTGTTTTACTTGGTGGAACAGACGCTAACACTGCAGAAAAAGAAGCGGAACGTATTCATAATGCGATTAAGTGTTTAGAGTATAAACATGAATATTCGAGTGTTGCACGTTTCGTGACCGTGTCACAAGGGGTATTTGTTTTCCAGGCTACGGGGAAGGAAAATGTCGCCGACCTTTACGCAACAGCAGATCGAGCTTTATATACATCAAAATCGCGCGGTAGAAATACGTACACAGTGGTAAACGCAAGTTAAGAACTAAATCAAATATATCGTTACTATAAAACCAGTGTTGGTTAATGACACCACCATTTGAGTCTGACTGGGTAGATAACCTTGGTCTTGGGAGTTCTGTGAACGATGGGGCTATTAGGGGAAGAAGTTTAGTATTCCTCTTCAACCAAGAGTAATAAGTACGCAAAGAAAATATTTGCATTTATTGTATTATCGAGCCAAAATCGCGCCCCATTTGGGCTTATAGGAACATAAGCACATAACCTTAGTCAGTGGATGACTCTTGTAAATATTGAAGACTCATGCGTAAGTTGGCTTACCTAGCGATGATTTTTGCTTCAACTTCATCTCACTCCAGCTCCGTTCACAAGCAACTTGAGAAAGAATTCGATTATAGCTATGCGGCTAGTATTGTACTTTCGGATAGTGATGTTTTTACTTTCGGTTTTTCAAACTTTGATCCTAATGAGTACCTCAATTTAGATGAAGACCTTTTGGGTAACAGTGAATCTCTAGAACTTCGTAAAAAAATCTCCGTTATGTCATTGCCGTTTAGTGTTCCAGTTGGTTACAACCGGTATTCTCCATATCAAACTAAAGTAAATGGACGTGGATACCTGCTCACCAGCAACCAGAAGGTATACGCGTTAGATGCAACCACGCCGGATAATTTAGATGAGTTCGTGTTAGCGGGGTATTTGGAAGTAGAGCAAGAAGCCTATTTAAACCGTAGCTTTATTTTAAGTGGCGCTGCGGGCACCCACCTAATGTACTACCAAAATGATTACAGCTATCAAAGCAATGCGCTTGAAGATTACCAAAGCCATATAGATGGTGTTTTCGTTAATACCAATTCATTAGCCATGGTAGCTGAATTAAATGCGACTTTAAAATACAGTCCCTATGGGCAATTTGAACAATGGTATCTATGGTCTTCTCCCCATTACTTTAATGGCTTTGGAGCAAACTTAGGGAAAGGTAACAGTTTAATTAACCCGGAGGGTTGGTATTGGGTGAATGGAGTAAAGGTATTCCATAGGTTAGCGATTTGGCAGAACATGGTTCAGTCTTTCTATACCAGTTTCAATCGTGTTGATATTGGTGGTGATACGAAAAAACCTCTCAATACAGACCATTACTACGAAGCGAGTATGGGGTGGTTAATGACCCCTCCAATTAAGATTCCATTTGTTATCAACATGGGAGTTGGTATGAGTCTTAACTACGGAAGTGCTTTTAAGGGTGGTAGCTTGGTGATGTTTTTCAATCAGGTGTAATACACCAAAGTCTTTAGTGGTAAGGTTGAGGGATATCAAGTCCGGCAGAACTTAACACAGTTTCGACCTGCCTTTTTGGCCTTGTAGAGGGCCTCATCAGCAAGTTTAATAACATCTGATGGGTTGCGGGCACTGCGACTATCGGCGACACCAAAACTAGCCGTTACACTTACCACTCCTTTATTTTCAGATGCTTTGCCTCGTTGCTTTTTGCCTTCTTTATGATCGTCAGGACGACCGTCTTGATCCCTAAGTACCATTTCGTACTGTGCGATGGATTCGCGCGTTTCTTCAATAAACTTTTCACAGTCCTCGGCAAATTTACCTTTGAAGACGATAGTGAACTCTTCACCACCAAATCGGTATACTTTAGCTCCACCCTGTGTTTTACCTAATCGAGCTGCAACCATTTTAAGAACGTCATCACCTGTATCGTGGCCATAAGTGTCATTAAACTTTTTGAAATGGTCTACATCCAGCATTGCTATGGTGAACTTTCGCCCAGTGTGCTTAAGGTCAAGATCCAGAGCTCGGCGACTTGGGATTAAGGTCAAGCTATCAGTAAAGGCCAGTTGATGGCTGGCAGATGTTGAATAAATGATGATCAAAAGCCCAGACAAGGTAAACATGGTACTAGAGATGTATTGAACATCAAAAAACACAAAAGTTGCTGTCGCTAAAACCATGGCAGAGTAGGTGATAGCGTGAATAATTCTGTTTTTCTTGAGCACAAGAATTCCGAGAAAGCATCCAAGAGCAAAGCAATACAGTACTAAAACGAAAGGTAATTTCGATACACTTGGTACGATAAATAAAGAACCAGCAGTCCATTCATCAAAACCACCCTCTACATAATAGATAAGCGTGATGTAAGACCAAAAAGCAAACATACACAACATAAAGACGTATGCTGCGGTTGATTTTGAATTGAAGCCTTCTTTACTGAATAAAAAAACCGCTAAAAAGGAGACTGGCAGTAGGCAAGTTAAAATTGTCAGTTCAAGTAAGGTTGTGCCAACGTGCAGTGGAACCTGCAATCGTGTTTGAATAATGAAATAGGCAAAGATCATGCTAATGCAAACCATAGATTCACGTCCTTGTTTGAACGAGTAGCACATGATCAACGCACAGCTGAGTAAGATGTAAGGTAAGTTTGAAGCTATGCCCCAGTTAGCTCTGGTCATCTCGATAATTTGATCCATGCCTAAGCTTACAGCACCCAGTAACAACAGAGGGAACAGAAATCGAAAAGCAGGTGAGGTCATTAAAGGTGAAACCATCTACAGCTCAAAACCTTTTCTTAAACGTATGTTATTAAAAAATAATATGAATCTTGTCTAATGCTTTAAATTAGGTATTAATTATCACAGATTCAAAACTAACAAGAATACGTTTATTTGCGGATTTTCCAAGTATTTTAAAGCGTATTAACGCAAAAATAGAGCGGTTGACTAAATTTAGACCAATCAATGAGTTGCAGGCCTTTATCGACTGCTATACTTTAGGTGTATTGTCCAAAGGAGAAAAGTTGATGCAAATCAGTTCAGACGTACATAACTATATGGAAACCTTAGTTGGTCAAGTGTTGGCTTCAGACGTATATGTTGAGCAATTCGATAATGAACAATTAGCAGATATTGCTTGTCTCGCATTGATCCAGTTAAAACCAGTCTACATTCGTCATGATATCGATTTCTTGTCCGCATTGCCTGAAAGCAAGCTGACTCAATTTAAGTTAAGTGTGGATGTGGCCGTTGAAAATGCAGCAGCTATGATTCGTGAGGACAGACGTGAAAATCGCGACCATGAGCTTCCTGTCATCTTGAGCCATACCAGCTATGATGAAGAACAAGAACTGGATTGGTTCGAAAAACCAATCCTCAACGTCAATATTAAGTAACTCAAGCGTGTCTCTCTTTTGTCAGAGGCACGGATAAACCAAGGAGGAGTCGTGGGATTTTTTTCACGCTTGTTTGGTGGCAGTCAGAAGTCTGCTGAAGCAAAAACCGTTGAACCTGTAGAATACAAAGGTTATCTCATTTACCAAGAAAGCATTTCAGAAGGGGGCCAGTATCGTATAGCAGGCCGCATCGAAAAAGTATTCGAAGGGGAAGTGAAGTCTCACCGCTTCATTCGGTCTGACGTGTTGGGTTCGGAACACGATGCCAACGAGTTAATGTTGAAGAAGTCGCAGATGTTTATTGATCAAATGGGTGAGAAGATCTTCGATTAACTTTTCACTCCAACTTGATACGAATCATCAAAAAGAGAGTCATTAGTGTATATGCTGATGACTCTCTTTTTTATTGCTTAAATATTTGTTAAACAAGCAGTTAGTAACGTCTGGTTAGACCTCTGCTTAGTAAAGTCAGTCGTTGTTATTTTTCAGGTTGAAGTAGAGAATTGGTCATTACTAGACGTTATATGTAATGAAATTTAGTATTTTTATTACAAAATACTTGAAGTCACGATTGACGTTCGCTAAAAACAGAATAATACCAGGACTGTGAAGCAAGATGTGGCTGTGCAAATGGGTGGCCCCAAACACCATCATTCGTTTGTGTTTTCTTGCGTAGTAAACAGATATAAATAGAAAAGAATTAGAGTAGAGCATTGCTCTGTTTTGGGACTAATTATTGATATGTATACAAGGAGTATGCGTTTTGCAAATCGGTGTACCTAGAGAAATACTCGCGGGAGAATCGCGAGTAGCTGCATCACCTAAATCGGTTGAGCAGTTAATTAAATTGGGGTTCGATGTCGCAATCGAATCTCAAGCGGGGGTGCTAGCCAGTTTCGACAATGCAGCTTATGAAGCCGCAGGTGCGACAATTGTATCTAGTGAAGAAGTATGGCAATCAGGCTTAATCCTAAAAGTGAATGCGCCTATCGTCGATGAAGAGAAAAACATCGATGAAATCGCATTACTTCAAGATGGTGCGACACTGGTTAGCTTTATCTGGCCAGCTCAAAATGCAGAGTTAATGGAACAACTAACTAGCAAGAACATCAACGTTCTCGCAATGGATGCGGTTCCTCGTATCTCTCGTGCGCAAGCATTAGACGCACTATCTTCTATGGCGAACATAGCAGGTTACCGTGCAGTGGTTGAAGCTGCTCATGAGTTCGGTCGATTCTTCACAGGTCAAATTACCGCAGCAGGTAAAGTGCCACCGGCTAAAGTGTTGGTTGCAGGCGCGGGTGTAGCAGGTCTTGCAGCTATCGGCGCTGCAGGTAGCCTTGGCGCTATCGTTCGCTCTTTTGACGTTCGTCCTGAAGTAAAAGAGCAAGTTGAATCGATGGGCGCAGAGTTCCTGACAGTAGACTTTAAGGAAGACTCTGGTTCAGGTGACGGTTACGCAAAAGAAATGTCAGATGAGTTCAACAAAAAAGCGGCAGAGCTATACGCTGAGCAGGCGAAAGATGTTGATATCATCATTACGACCGCGTTGATACCTGGTCGTCCGGCACCTACTTTGATCACTAAAGAGATGGTCGACAGTATGAAAGCTGGCAGCGTGATCGTTGACCTAGCTGCAGCCAACGGCGGTAACTGCGAATACACAGTGAAAGACCAAGTCATCACAACAGCGAATGGCGTGAAGATTGTAGGTTACACGGACATGGTAGGCCGTCTACCAACACAATCTTCTCAGCTTTACGCAACCAACCTTGTAAACCTCCTTAAGCTGCTTTGTAAAGAGAAAGATGGCAACATCAATATCGACTTTGAAGACGTTGTATTGCGTGGTGTAACCGTAGTAAAAGAAGGTGAAATTACGTGGCCAGCGCCGCCGATTCAAGTTTCTGCTCAGCCACAGGCTAAACCACAGGAACCTGTTAAAAAAGCGCCAAAAGTTGAAGAGCCAACTTCGCCAATTAAAAAATTCGCAGCACTAGCTATTGGTGTAGGCGCATTTGGTTGGGTTGCTTCTGTTGCTCCGGCAGCATTCCTATCTCACTTCACGGTATTTGTACTGGCGTGTGTAGTAGGTTATTACGTAGTTTGGAATGTTACTCATGCGTTGCATACTCCGCTTATGTCAGTAACAAACGCGATTTCGGGCATTATCGTTGTCGGTGCGTTGCTGCAAATTGGTCAAGGTAGTGGTGTCGTTACCTTCCTATCATTCATTGCTGTTCTCATTGCAAGCATTAACATCTTTGGTGGTTTTACTGTAACCAAACGCATGCTTGAAATGTTCCGCAAAGACAAATAATAGGAGTCACCAATGTCTGCAGGATTAGTACAAGCGGCATACATTATTGCCGCACTATTTTTCATCTTAAGTCTCGCGGGACTTTCTAAACAAGAATCAGCACGAAACGGTAACTACTACGGTATCGCGGGTATGGCAATTGCGCTTATTGCGACAATTTTCAGCCCAAGTGCAGAAGGCTTTGCATGGGTCATCATTGCGATGGTGATCGGTGGTGGTATTGGTATCCACTACGCGAAGAAAGTAGAAATGACCGAAATGCCAGAATTGGTTGCAATCCTACATAGCTTTGTAGGTATGGCTGCGGTACTCGTTGGTTACAACAGCTACCTAGAGCCACCAGCGCCAGTTTCAACTGACCTTGCTGGTATTCATGCTGAGCACGTAATTCACCTTGTGGAAGTGTTCCTAGGTGTGTTTATCGGTGCGGTTACCTTTACAGGTTCTATCGTGGCGTTTGGTAAGCTTCGTGGCATCATTTCTTCTTCGCCACTTAACTTGCCTCACAAACACAAAATGAACCTAGCGGCTATCGTTGTTTCAACGCTTCTTATGATTTACTTCGTAAAAGCAGACGGTAGCATGTTTGCCCTTATCGTGATGACGCTGATTGCCTTTGCATTCGGTTACCACTTGGTAGCGTCAATCGGTGGTGCCGATATGCCGGTTGTTGTTTCAATGTTGAACTCATACTCAGGTTGGGCAGCAGCAGCAGCAGGTTTCATGCTAGCAAACGATCTATTAATCGTAACTGGTGCATTGGTTGGTTCTTCTGGTGCGATCCTTTCTTACATCATGTGTAAAGCAATGAACCGTTCTTTCATCAGTGTTATCGCCGGTGGTTTTGGTCAAGAAGTTGTGATTTCTGGTGATGAAGAGCAAGGTGAACACCGCGAAACAAATGCAGAAGAAGTGGCTGAAATGCTGAAGAACTCAAAATCAGTGATCATCACTCCGGGATACGGCATGGCAGTAGCTCAAGCTCAATACCCAGTGCATGAAATCACTGAGACGTTGCGTAATCAAGGTATTGAAGTGCGCTTTGGTATTCACCCTGTAGCAGGTCGTCTACCTGGCCACATGAACGTATTGTTAGCTGAAGCAAAAGTACCTTATGACATCGTTTTAGAGATGGATGAGATCAACGACGACTTCTCTGAGACTGATACGGTTCTTGTTATCGGTGCTAATGACACGGTAAACCCTGCAGCACTAGACGATCCTAATAGTCCGATTGCGGGTATGCCTGTCTTAGAAGTTTGGAATGCGCAAAATGTAATTGTATTCAAGCGTTCAATGAATACTGGTTATGCTGGGGTACAAAACCCACTATTCTTCAAAGAAAACACCTCAATGTTGTTTGGCGATGCAAAAGAAAGCGTCGAAGCAATTTTCAAGGCTTTATGATTTTCAATAGCCATTAATCGAAAAGACCAGCGCATGCTGGTCTTTTTTTTGTACATTCAATGTAATAGAAATGCAAAACCTTCACTTCTATCGATGACAACTTTAATTTAGATGATGTATAGTTTCTACCAATGGAAAGAACCATGGTTACAGTTTGATTAAACGTTTATTACTTAGTGTTGCAATACTAGTCGCAGCACCAATTGTAAAGGCAGACTCACTGCCAGAAAGAATAGACACATTTACAGAGTTGTTTAATTATCAGACCGCCAGTAAATCGTATGACATACGGGTATTGCAGTCTAATTATCCAACTAAGCTTTTATCACCGGATTCTATGTTACCTCAAACTGCAGATTATCCATTAAAAGATATACAGCAACTGTACCAACTGGCGAATACATGTCGTGGGAAGCTACCTTTAAGCCCTTTAATCACCGAACCTCTGGTGTTTACGCGAGCTATCTGTAAAGGAACTCAACTGACGCCACGATGGTTTTCAAGAAGTGGATTAATTCACCCGGGAGGGGGCAGCTACGCAGCAAGGTATGTTGATAAGTATCCGGACCTTCAAGATAAGCTTGCGCAATACATGCACATCAAAGAGCGTAAGAATGTGCAAGGCGATGAACTACTCGCGAGCTTAAAGAACATGAATGACGATGCGATAAACGCTTTGATCGCAGGTGCAAGCATGTTCATTGAACAAAATGAGCTCTGGTTAAGAAGAGGAGATCATTACTTCGTCTTCCCAAATTCAGTTTGGCAGGAAAACGTCGCAAATGCCGGGCTCTCTTTTAAACTAGCGTCTCAGTCGAGAAGTTGTTTTGTAAAACGCGGAAACATATGCTGGGATGTCGAAGATCATTCTCAAGTCCTGCGGATCAGTATGATCATCCTTGTGATTGCCAACATCTTCTTAGTTATCGGTTGGGCAGTATATCGCTGGAACAGTAAGCGGCAAGAGTTACGTAGCAGAATGCTTGTTTTACAAATTTTGACTCACGAGCTAAGAACTCCGATCGCTTCCTTATCGTTAACAGTTGAGGGTTTTAGACGTGAATTTGAACGACTTCCTGAAAGTGTGTACGACGAATTCCGCCGTTTATGTGAGGACACAAGACGCTTAAGACAGTTAGCTGAAGCGAGTAAAGATTATTTGCAATCAGATAACCAACCGCTAGCAACTGAGTGGGTTCCTTCTGTCCAAGAATGGTTAGAATTCAAGATAGAAGAAGAATTTAACGAATCCGTTCAATTTGTTATCAACCAAGATATCTCAGCCAAAATTAACGTATACTGGCTAGGTACGTGTATCGATAACTTGTTGAGAAATGCAATTAAATATGGTGAAGCACCGGTTAGACTTGCCGTTGAAACCAGTGCTCAAAAATTAGTTATCCATGTCATTGATGAAGGGAAGCTTTCATCTAAAGACTGGGCCCACTTAAGAAAACCATTTGTTAGTAAAAGTGGCCTAGGATTAGGGTTAACTATTGTCGAATCTATGATGGGTCGTATGGGAGGCAAAATGTCTCTGATAGGTCCGCCTACAACATTTATACTGGAGATACCTTGTGAAACAGACTCTGCTTCTCGTTGAAGATGATAAAAACCTTGCTGATGGCCTTCTTGTAAGCCTTGAACAAGCAGGGTATGAGTGTTTGCATGTGGAGCGTATTTCAGATGTAGAGCCACAATGGAAAAAGGCCGATTTAGTGATTCTAGATCGCCAACTACCGGATGGTGATTCTGTAGAATCATTACCTGAGTGGAAGAAAATTAAAGATGTTCCAGTTATCCTATTAACTGCATTAGTTACAGTGAAAGATAAAGTAGCAGGGCTGGACTCAGGTGCAAACGACTACCTAACTAAACCTTTTGCTGAAGCTGAGTTATTTGCTCGTATTCGTGCTCAGCTGCGAGCTCCTGATTCAGCAGATCAAGGCAGTGCAGATAAAGTCATTACGAACGAGTTAGAAATCGATCGCGCTACACGCGAGGTTCTTTTCAAAGGGGAGCTCATTACTCTAACACGTACCGAATTTGATCTACTTTTATTCTTAGCTTCAAACCTAGGCCGTGTATTTACGCGTGATGAACTACTTGACCACGTTTGGGGTTACAACCATTTCCCTACAACTCGCACCGTAGACACGCACGTTCTTCAGCTTCGTCAAAAGCTTCCAGGTCTTGAGATCGAAACGTTACGTGGCGTTGGCTACAAAATGAAAGCGTAACGATGAAGTTAGTATTGCCAATATTACTAGCGGCAACCTTGATGAAACCAGTCCATGGTATGGACTGGTTTTCGTCTAATACGCCTTTAAGCCAAGCACATCAGCATCTGCTGGAAGATAACTTACCAGATATGTTTCTTTCTTTAGTAGAACTTTGGCAATCAGAACCAAACAAGGCGAGCACCCCTCACTTAAACGATCTACTAGCACAGTCACTGACGAAAGATTGTGGTAAGTCACTATCGACTGTAACGTTACCGGAATGGATTAGTGGTGTTAACATCATTCGTCAAACCATTCAGAGTCCAGGCCGCGACACGTATCGACTGGTAATAAAACTTCGTACGGTGACAGATCTAGATGACATCATGTTCGAACGATGGGTTGATGAATCGATCTCAGCCGATTCTTCGTTGAGTCAAGAAGATGTCGTCAACAATACTATTGCCAACGAAAAACGTTATCTAAAACGTTACAATCTGACCGGAAAAGTCGAAGCGGGTCTGTACCACCTTTCTATCGTTGCTACTGATGGTCGAGTTTTTAGAACATGGGTTGTTTTGGGTGACTCTAACTCTTCACAATATGTACGATGGACATCGAAAGAGAATTGGAAAGTCGAAAAAAGTGCATTAAGAAACCCACATTGTCCACTTCCGGAGTTAAATGTGGGACTCTACGATTATATCGACGGGCAATACGAGCAAGTTTGGGAAAAGAGTTACGAGTCTAACTATCCTAACTCACTCGAATTAGATGGTGTGCCAAATGATCGGTATGTACTAGCCGTTAGTATTAACAGCCGACGATGGCAAGGGGACATAATTGTTGAGCAAGCTCAAACTATTAGCCGTACTTATGATCTTTCCCTAGAAGAATAGCTAAAGAATCTTCATATTGGTCGATATAAAGTTCATAACGCACAATGAATTAGTCCCATATGAAGATTCAAAACAAACTATTAGCACTCAGCATCACTAGCGCATGCCTTTCTTTTTCAACCAATGCAGCTACGTACGCGATCGAAGCTCGCAGTGATGCGATGGGTGGAGTAGGTACCGTATCTGCCTCTTACCTAACCGCACCTTTCTTTAACCCAGCACTCACAGCAATCTATCGTAGAAACGATGACGCCGGCATGATAGTACCAAGCTTTGGTATTAGTTATGACGATCAGGATGGATTGATCGACGAAATTGATCGTATTAGCAAACTCACCGACGACACTGAAATCGTTAACTCGCTAAATAACATCGATAACGCTAAATTGGACTTCGACTTAGGCGGTGTAGTGGCGGTTGGTATTCCAAACAAGTTTCTTTCTGCTACCGCTTACGGCAAGCTGTATACTGAATCCTTTGTTACTCCTGAAGTCGACACTTCGGTACCAGCTAGTTCTCTCGACAACAGTTATGTGCGTGGTGTTTCAATCGGTGTTGCCGAAGCAGGTATTTCGCTTGCGAAGTACACGACATTCATGAATCAGCATCTTTCTTTTGGTTTTACGCCAAAACTGCAACGCATCTATACATACTCTTATGCAAGTAGCTTTGCCGCGTTTGACACAAAAGATTTAAGAAAAAATGAGACTGCTGACACCATCTTCAACTTGGATGCAGGTGCTCTCTGGTTTTATGGACCTTTCCGCGTAGGTTTAGCTGCAAAAAACTTAGTGGGTCGAGATATTAAGACTAAAGCATTTACAGCTCCGAATGGCGATCCAATCGCTTCGTACGAATACAGCATGCGTCCGCTCTATACAATTGGTGCAGGTATCGTCGCTGACTATTTCACCGTTAGTTTCGACTATGACTTGAATGAAGAGAAAAAGTTTTCAACATTTGATGATAATAGCCAAATGCTAAGAGCTGGCTTTGAAGTCGACATTTTAAGACAGATGGCACTGCGCGGAGGCTATAAGAAAAACATGGCTCGCTCAAGTGAGGATGGAACGATTACCGCAGGTATTGGATTATCACCACTCAATCTGATTGAACTCGATATCGCGGCTCAATATACCAACGAAAATGCAATGGGTGCTTCGATTAATTTCCTTGCGACCTACTAACTGAATCGTTATAGTCAGCTCCTCACATTGAGGAGCTTTTTTTATGTTTGACGATTTACCACCTCTGTCCCATCAAGAACAACAACAAGCAGTAGAACGTATTCAAGAGCTAATGCAAAAGGGTACCAGTACCGCAGAAGCGATAAAGATCGTTGCTGAGCAAATTCGAGCAGAATACGCCGCAAAGAAACAAGACTAAGAAATTACGAAGAGCAGGGCACAGACCCTGCTTTTTTACGCCCGTCGTATACACAACCAAAACATACAACTCACCACCTTTCTTCTAAGAATACATCCCGTTACCACGTCACACAAACAAGCAAGAATTATGACAAAAGTCTCTGCCATAATTGCTTGGTAAAATTTTACCAACTTTGATTAACTGTCACTTTTGAGTAGTAGGTAAAAACACTGTCGACATGGATGAAATTCAACAAACACCTTCAAATACATCAACTTAGAAAAAAATAAATGGCTGGCGCATAGTGATAGTGTGTTTGGTTTTGTAATTAAATTACAATGCTAAATTTGGAGGTTCGATCTGGTAGTGGAATATTCTGTAAAAACCTAAAAGCGACACCGTCACTTTAAACTCCGATGGTATGAGGTACTTATAATAAGAACTTTGCGGGCAGTAAGTACTTGCGGACTAAACTCATTGAACCAAGAATACACAGCCAAAACAGCTAATCTAAAAGCGTAAATCGTCAGAATTCAGATTGGATGGACGTCTAGTTAGAACAGTTATGTTTGAGAAAATGATCATTTTGCTACACAGTGAAAACTGCGCTTCAGGGATCAGTTTTACTTATGAGTTACGCCGTAACGTTAAGTTTTATGAAAAGAGAGAAAGCGATCAAGCTCATACCTAGTTAGGTTTGTCTATGTGCCCAAATAATTCTACAAGCTGGCGATGTTCGTCAAGCCAGAAAACAAAACTTTCCAATTCCTTAAGGCTGAACTCACGACCGGACGGCGTGATGATAGTTACGCGTTTCTCACAGACACGAAAACCAAAGCAACATAAACCGTTAGGCAAGTAACCAAGCGACTTAATCAACATGAGTTTTTCTGCCTTTGGAGCGATTGGGACGGGACTGTGAGCCAACGAGTGATCGTCAATTTGTACACGGGAAAACTGGCAACACTGGTATTAACACCATAGGCCGAGAATTGTCTTTTTCACTGATGGTAATCAACATAGGTTAAAGCCTCAAAAGCAAACAATGTTGTTTATCTTAGGAGGATATTTTAAAGTGGCTAAAACCGGACATTACTAAATTGCTCTAACATGATAAGTGCGTATTATGTATATTATGTTAAATTAGATGTAGCGCTACGTGAAATCTGATAGTTCTAAGGCACCTAACCTTCTCTTCTTTTACGTTATTCCTTTGCATCATTAAACATAATGGTGATTTACCATAAAATACTTAATATAGATCTTATCAATCTAGCGATTGGTAAGATCTATATTAACTTAGCCATTATCTTATAGCCACTCAGGCAATCATTAGAAAAGAGTTATCGGCCTAATACGATCGATTGAATTACTTATGATTTACGCCCAAGCCTCATACAAACCCAGTCTGAAAAGATAAACTCAACTATTGGATGTTTAAGGAGGACTTGCATTGGCTCGCCACATTTCTTCAATTGATAATTTCCGCGCAATAGCCATTATATTGGTTGTTGCGGTCCATTGTATGCCTTATGGAATGTCTATAAGTACCGGCCCTTGGTTGATTTTTCAAAACCTAATTTATGGATCAACTGCCGCATTTGTATTTATATCTGGGTACATGTATCACCATGTATTCTTTGAGCAAAAAGTGCCATACAAAGTATTTTTGAGCGCTAAGTTTCGCGGTGTCATCTCACCTTATCTAGCTTTGGGAACTGGCGCTGTCTTTCTATTATATGTTACTAAAGCGGGGTTCTTCTCTGGCGAGGTACTATTTGAAGGAAAAACTATTTTCGCCTCGGATGATCATACTTTAATCACAATTGGCAAATATTACTTAACCGGACGCATGTTAACAGCCTATTGGTATGTACCTTTTGCCATTTTACTGTTCTCAATGGCACCGCTACATAATCGCTTTCTACTTGCAGAGAGAAAGCATAAGTTACTGATAATAATAGGTCTTAGCTTAGTTTCAATGTTTGTTCATCGTTCCTATGAAAATACCAATCCCTTGCAAATGCTAATCTACTTTACCCCTTATTATCTAATAGGTATGTACACTTCTTTGTATCGAGTTTCCCTAGCTGATAACTTAAAAGTAAAATCGTTATTCTGCGTATTTCTAACTTTCGTTCTTGCAACTTACGAAGCGAGTATCGGCCATCAAGGTAACTACATCAAGCCGCTTTTTACTTATAACGGTATCGATACTATGTATCTTCAAAAAGTCTTCTTAGTGCTGGGGATCTATTTTCTACTTGAGGCATTCCCATTCAAGCTGGCATGGCTTTCATTTCTAGCCAAAATTAGCTTCGGAGTGTTTTTTATCCACCCTTGGGTGCTGAGTGTAATGAAAAGAACGGCAATATATCAATTCACATATCAGGAACAAGCGAATGTAGTTTTATTTGTCGCAGTTCTTGTTTTTGTCGTGTCATTAAGTGCTTTAATTGTAGTGTGCTCCAAAAGAGTACTGAATAGCAGCGGTTATTCAAAGTCACTAATTGGGTACTAAAAAGCCTTCTATTATTAGAAGGCTTTCTATTTAACTACCGGCAAGTTTGACTGTCATGCCTTTCTTTTCAAGATGAGCTTTAATTTTATCTCTAGCATCACCTTGGATTTCAACGTTGCCATCTTTGACTGAACCACCACAGCCGCAAACTTTTTTCAGCTCTGCAGCAAGTAGTTTTAGCGCGGTATCTTCTAAATCAAGGCCAGTAACGATGCACACACCTTTACCTTTTCTGCCTTTAGTTTGACGCTGGATTCTCACTATACCGTCGCCCTTTGGGCGTTCGGTTTTTTCAGGTTCCTGTTTGATTCTTCCAGTTTCAGTTGAATATACTAAAGTCATTGTTACTTCTTCTGTTGCTGTGCTTGAAGTGCTTTTTGCTTCGCGACTAAGTAAGCTTCTATATGCCTTTGTATGGCTGTTTTAGACCCCTTGATTAGCTTACCGTTAAACATGCAATACCAAGCATTCGGCTCGCCCGTATCATTTTTGATAGAGTATCCGTTGAAGTTCTCAACTTGATTTGAACCACCCTCGCCTCGTCTTTGGCCTAGCGAAGCAAACTCTTTTGGGTCAATGATTGACGCGGTGTCGCACCACCAATCTATGCTTTTCTTTACAGCACTTAAGTTACCTTGTAGTACGTGATTTTTAATTTTAACTTTCCATGTACTTCCATCAGGTCCGCCGGACTGAAGATTGAAGCCTCGATAATTTGAAATTGCCATATCACTGAATCGTCTTTTCTTGCGGTAATTTAATCATAAATGCTATGTAATGAATCGCAAACACTTTGTAGTCACATTATTTTAAATAACTAAGCAAAAAGTCACCAAAATCACATAATTAAAATATAAATTGAACTGCAAAAGTGAGCTACTTTTCGAAAGTTGCTTGGTTAATGCAGGATTCTAGAAATAGATGAAACTCATCTCCATTGTTCTGTAGCATTTTGGGGAACATTGAGATCGGAGTCATTCCTGGAAACGTATTCACTTCATTCAAGTAGATCTCTCCCTCTTCAGTTAAGAAGAAATCAATACGTGACAAATGACGTAAATTCATCTGTTTAAAGACGGTTTCTGAAGCTTGTTGAATGGTTTCAATCTGTTCAACGGTTAGGTTGTTAGCCTCAACTTCAGTTAGAGAATGACTCGAACTGCTGTACTTCTCGTCGTATGAATAGAATGCACCATCGGGAGCGATCACTTCTCCTGGCTTTGTGATGTGCAATTTCCCATGCATTTCATAAGCTGCGACTTCAAGCTCACGTGGTTTCACTGCTTTCTCAATCAAAACTTGTTCAGAATAGCCGAATGCATCGTCAATAGCTTGGGACAACCCCCCTTTTTGAGTGACATTGTAACAACCAACAGAAGAACCTTGACGAGCTGCTTTAACGAATACTTTACCCCATTTATCAAACGCTTGCTGAGCTTGAATATGGGCCTGTTCATCATTACGAGTAAGGAACAAATAGGGTGTGTTAGCAATACCAATTGCGTCATACCACAATTTCGAAGTTATTTTGTTGAAGCTGTTGCTGCTCGCCTCAGGGCCACAGCCTAAATAAGGAATGCCTGCGATTTCAAACATCGATTGGATGTCACCAGTTTCGCCAGGAAAGCCATGTATACAAGGTACAATGAAGTCGATGTCTAAGTTTTGGTCTTCTGAACACAGCTTCTTGGTGTTGAGATCTAAGTAAACTAACTCACCTTGGTTCGTCACCCAGCCTTCGTTTTTGATTTCTACACGTGTAACGTTTACATCATCAATAAGGTTCAACTGCTGCTCAACGAAATTTGCTGACAGTAATGAAATCTCATGTTCAGAAGAACCGCCACCGCATAGTAAAAGAATATTTTTAATCATGAATCAATCTTTCCGTGATCTACAAAAGATACTGTTCAGTATGATAAACCTTTGTGTAGCTACGTACAGTAATTTTACTGTGAGGAATACTGTTCGAATAGGATTTAACCAAAGAAAGAAGGGAGCGAACGCTCCCTTCTCATATTCAATTAATTAAGTTTGTTAAGCGTTGGATAAGACGAATTTTTGATTGAATCGATACTTTTCACGAAAGGCTTCAGCTGTCTGAATTCGAGAGGAAGAGTTGAAATTGCCGATTTAGCTTCTTGCTGTGTCGCGTAATCGCCATACAGAACCGTGAACCATTTAGTACCGTTCACTACTTTGTAGTTTTCCCATATCGGCTGCTCGTTACTTGGTAACTTTGACGCAAAGCGGTCAACCTTAGCTTGGCTACCTACTGCTACAACCTGAATTGTATATCCAAAGCGTTGAACAGCCTGTTGCTTCTTGCTAGGTGGTACGATTTTAACGGGTTTTTGTTGGCTTTGTGGTGTGAGCTTCACCACTTTCTTTTCTTCTTGAACAACCGGAACTTTAACAACTTGGGTTGTTTCAACACTCGTTTCTACGATGCCGCTTTCTGGCGCCATCACCGGCTTAGAAACTGGCTGAGTTTGATAGTCTTCACGGTAGCTTTCACTAGTTACATCTGTGAGATAAGTTTCAGATGCACAAGCAGATAAGAGTACTGACAGACTGATAATTGCGATTTTTTTCATGAAGTAACAAACGCTCTGAATAAATATTACGATAAATCATGCCGATAGCCGGCTGTTTTATCAAGCACCAAACACAATAAACTGTGATTTTGGTGTGATGAGTGACACAAAGTGTATAAGCATGGCTCATCTTTTCGTCATTGTCTGAACTGCCATTGTTAAATGAAAGCAATCTTCGTTTATGATTGTAGGAAGAATGAGCAATTATCATGGAATTATAGGCACAGGAGTGACAATGAATAAACTACAAAAGCTCTTCAAACCTAACTCAGTGGCGGTCATTGGTGCATCTCAAAAAGAGCTACGTGCCGGCCAAATAGTAATGCGCAATTTACTGCAAAGTGGCTTTGGTGGTGCAATTATGCCTGTCACACCAAAGTACAAATCTGTTTCTGGGGTGATTGCGTATCCAAATGTCGTTTCCCTGCCCTATACACCAGATATTGCGATTCTGTGTACCAATGTATCTCGAAACAGCCAATTACTAAAAGAACTTGACGAGCGTGGTACTGAGTTTGCAATTGTTATTTCAGATGATGCTGAAAATATCGATTTTTCGGATCTAAACATACGAGTATTAGGTCCAAATAGTCTTGGTATCATCCTTCCCTGGCATAATTTTAACTGCTCTTTTTCTCCCGTAGCAGCAAAACCCGGCAAGATAGCTTTTATTTCTCAATCCGCTGCGGTCTGTACCACTGTGCTCGATTGGGCAAACGATAAAAATATTGGTTTTTCCTCCTTTATTTCGATTGGGCAAGGGCAAGATATAGATTTTGCAGAACTGCTTGATTACTTGAGTATGGATGGAAAAACTGAAGCTATTCTCCTTTATGTCGATTCAATTAGAGACGCTCGCCGGTTTATGTCTGCAGCTCGCGCGGCTTCACGTAACCGACGTATCTTAGTACTAAAAGCGGGTAAGTCATCGCAGGCCCGCCCTATTAGTGCGAGCAGCATTGATTCGCTTGATATCATTTATGACTCTGCTATCCGAAGAACTGGTATGCTGCGTGTTGGCAATACTCATGAGTTGTTTGCTGCGGTAGAAACTCTTACTCACTCAGTACCACTCCGTGGTGAGCGCCTTGCTATCGCAACCAATGGCGGTGGGCCTGCTGTAATGGCCGTTGATACATTATTAGAGCGCGGCGGCAAACTAGCAACACTTGATGAAGAGTCTGTTACTCAGCTAAAAGCTGTATTGCCGAGCAATTGGCGTGGTGTAAACCCAATAGACCTGTCTGGAGATGCTACTAAAAAACGCTATGTTGATACGCTTAACGCACTTATGAACGGCGATTGTGCGGATGCGATCTTAATTATGCACAGTCCCTCTGCGGTATCAGACTCGTTAGACACAGCAAACGCAGTTATTCACGCTATTCAAGCTCATCCTAGGCATAAACACTTTAATATTCTAACCAACTGGTCGGGAGAGCAAACCTCAAGAGAAGCCCGCTTAGCATTTACTCAAGCCGGAATTCCAACCTATCGAACGCCAGAAAGTGCGGTGGTTGCTTACATGCACTTGGTCGAGTATCGACGAAATCAAAAGCAGTTGATGGAAACGCCAACAACCGCAGAGCCTTTGCACTCCGGTAGTGTTAGTTCGGCACGAGAGTGGGTAGATAAACAACTACTGGATAAAAGCACAGTTACGCTAGATACGCATCAAACAAGCCCATTGTTTGAACAATTTGGCTTTAACATTCTGCCTACTTGGATTGCATCCGAAGTAACTGAAGCAGTGCATATGGCAGAAAATATCGGCTATCCAGTTGCTGTTAAACTTCGTTCACCCGATATTCCTCATAAGTCTGATGTACACGGCGTAGCACTGAATTTGCGTAATAGCCAAGAAGTATCAAGCGCTGCTCAAGCCATTCTTGACACAGCAAAATTGAGTTACCCTGCCGCTAACCTTCAAGGGTTATTAGTTCAAGGTATGGCTAAGTTGGGTAGCGCCGAAGAGTTACGAGTTAGCATCGTTGTTGATAAGATATTTGGTCCAGTCATTCTCCTTGGACAAGGCGGCTCTGATTGGAACATTACTCAGGATGCCGTAGCAGCGTTGCCACCTCTAAACATGAACCTAGCACGCTATTTAGTGGTTATTGCTCTCAAATCCGGGAAGGTACGCCTGCAAAAACATAAAGACGCGATCGATGTGACTGAGCTATCAAAGTTTTTGGTCCGAGTCTCTCAAATGGCGGTAGAATTACCTGAAATTGAAAGACTGGATATACATCCAGTACTAGCATCAGGCAGTGACTTAACCATAATTGATGCCGATGTGACACTTAAAAAGTACCGAGGTGATGCACAGGAACGTTTGGCGATTCGTCCTTTCCCAGCAGAGTTTGTTGAGACAGTAACACTGAGGGACGGCCAACCTATCTTACTGCGTCCCATTTTACCCGAAGACGAGCCAATCCACGCTCAGTTCATTAGTAGCGTTTCTAAAGAAGATCTCTATAACCGCTTTTTTTCAGATGTCGGTGAATTTAACCATGAGACGCTCGCTAATCTAACACAGATTGACTACGACCGAGAGATGGCATTTGTTGCTGTCGCTTTCGATGATAACGGGCCTTCAATTATTGGTGTTTCCCGAGCATTAATTACACCAGATAATACTGATGCTGAGTTTGCAATTCTTGTTCGCTCTGATTTGAAAGGTAAAGGGTTAGGCAAAGTGTTGATGAAAAAAATCATTGGATACTGCCAAGCAAAAGGTACCAAGCAAATTTCTGGTATGACTATGCCTACCAATCGAGGCATGCTATCTCTTGCACAAAGCTTAGGATTTGAGTTAGACGTGCAATTTGCAGATGGTACTGCGGATATGGTGTTGCCTCTTAATTCTGGTTGACGTTTGTTACCTAAAACTATTAAAAAGGGGCAACGAATTGTCCCTTTAAATCAAGACTCAAAGTGACCTTGTCACTTTAGTTTCCAGTTTTTCTTCAAGTACTGCACACACCAAGATTTGGCTTCGCCCATCGTATTCCTGCGCCACGCTAAGATAATATCAATTGGCTGTTCTTCCGTACCTTCGATGCGCTTTAGTGCACCGCTTTCAATCAAAGGTTTTGCGATTTGATTCGGTAAAGTGCCGATACCTAACCCAGAAGTTAGCGCCTCAACTTTGGCAGGGAAATTGGTCACTGTGAGTCTCGGTTGCTTTTGCATGACATTGATTGACATGGCTGGCTGCTCTCTCGCCGTGTCAGCGATGGCAATTACGCGGTATTTTTCTCGAGCGCTATCATTAAAATCACCACTGCGTTTATGAACATAGTGATCGGCTGCAGCCACCCAGATCATGCTCATTTTACCGATTTTCTCTGCTTTCACATCTTGAGGTAACGTATCTAGAGCCGGACAAATCAACAAGTCAGCTCTTCCGGTATTCAAGGACTCCCAACTTCCAGCAAGAATTTCTTCTTGTAAACGTACTCTTGTGCTACTGACGTTCGCTAACGCATCCACCATAGAAAAAAAGTTTGAAATCGGAATGATTCCATCAAAAGCAACGGTAATATCAAGCTCCCAACCATTTGCAAGTAAAGTCGCATCATTTACAAGTTTCTCGCTTGCTTGAAGAATCGCTCTTCCCCTTTCTAAAATCAGTTTACCAGCGTCTGTGAAATGCGCTTTATGACCCGAACGATCGAAAATAATGATGTCGAGGTCTTGTTCAAGTTTTTGAATTTGATAGCTGAGTGAAGATGGTGCGCGATCTAGTTCATTCGCAGCAGCAGCAAAACTCCCTCTCCTATCAATAGCATCTAGGATGTGAAGTGCTTCTAAAGTGATTGGGCTCTGCACGATTGCTCCCTGTTTTTGTGAATAACATCACATTGATGATATTTGAAAAGTCACACCAATAAATGGTCTTAAACAGTGTAACCACCTGATAATTAAAAACTAGTCAGGATATGGTGCAAATATCCATTAAGAACACACACAGCAAGCGACAATCGAAATGATAGTAATTACTATTCGTATAAACTAAAATGCCGCACGTTGTTATTGCCTATTTTGGATTAAGGTATTCAAACCAATGTATAAAAAAACAATTTTGTCAGCCTCTATTTTAGCCGCCCTATCTCAAGGTGCATACGCAGAGGAACACTCAACCTTTAATGAAGTTGTCGTTTCTGCAACTCGTACCGAGCAAAACGTCAATGATGTATCGGCCTCAGTAGAGACTGTATCATCTAAAGATATTGATCGTACACTATCAAAAAACCTTTATGATGCAGTTCAATATACACCGGGCGTAGAAGCAACAACATCTGGGCGTTTTGGTATTTCTGGCTTTAATATTCGCGGCATGGAAGGCGACCGAGTTAAAGTAGTTATTGATGGTGTGCAGCAAGCGACGCCTTTCAACCCAGGCGGTGGCGCGGTTCAAGCAATTTATCCTAATGCAATTGAACTCGATACACTGACTAGTATTGAGATTAACAAAGGCCCATCCTCTACTTTATATGGTTCTGACGCAATGGGTGGCGTTGTTGTACTTAAAACCAAAGATCCTTCAGACGTACTAAAAACCGACGGTGATGAAACACGCTTCGGTATAAAATCGAGCTACTTCTCGGCTGATGAGCAGTTCAAAAACACGTTAACTTGGGCAATGCGCCGTGGCAAGCTAGAAACCCTGCTGATGGGAACCTACTCTGCCGGTAGTGAGATTGAAACCTACGGTGATGGTACCGACATTGATGGTTCAGCTCGTGGTCTTGAAAACCCTGCCGACAAAGACCTAAGTAATATTCTCGCGAAAGCTTATTACCATATTAACGAAGCTAATAAGCTTGGTTTTGTATTTGAGCGTTACAATTACAACTATGATGAAAACAATCATCGTGGTAACTACACTCTAAATTTCGGGCCAATGCCTGGTGTTACTTATGCTAACGCAAAAAGTAGCGATGAAATGACACGAACACGTTATGGTGTCAACTACGAGCTCACTAAAGCAAACCTGGCTTTTGATTCTATGAAGTTAGATCTCAACTATCAGATCACAGATAGCGAAAACTCGAACTTCTCTAACGTAACAGACCACATGGGGTACATCGGATACAATGGCGATCGCACTCGCTTACGCCAAGCGGAAGACAAATCAATCCAGTTTGATGCTCAGTTTGACAAAGTCATTACCACCGACAGTGTAATTCACGAATTGACTTACGGTCTAAATTCGGTTGTGACTGACTTTAGCTTAACGAATATCGATATTTTCCACGGAAATGGGAATAGCAAACCTGGCTCTACGACAATCCCAGACGCAACCGTTACTGAATGGGGAGTCTTCCTTCAAAATAATGCATTCTTACTAAACGATACATTGGTATTAAATGCAGGTCTTCGTTACGATTCATTTGAAGCGGATCCTTCGTCTGACGCTGCATTTACAACTGAACGCAGCAAAAATAGTAATAATGCACTAACGGGTAAGCTAGGTGCCGTTTACCATCTCAATGACAAACTGAGCTCATTTGCTCAAATCAGTCAAGGTTTCAAAGCGCCAACCATTGAGCAACTTTACTACGAGTACGACACAGGTGCTGAGTTTGTTCCTAACCCAGATTTAGAAGCAGAGAAAAGTCTTTCTTACGAGATTGGTTTCCGTGGTCAAAATAACTTTGCGCAATTTGAACTAACGGGCTTTATCACCCACTACAAAGATTTTATTGACTCAGAAGAGCTGCCAAGCATAGATCCAAACAAAGATCGTTTTACTATTGTAAACCGTGACGAAGTAGATATTTCAGGTGTCGAATTTAGCTCAACCCTACTGTTAGATGAAGCCTTCGAAGCACCTAAAGGTATGTATACCAAAGTCTCTGTTACTTACCTAGATGGTAAAGATAAGTCTACAGGTAAAGCGCTAGATAGCGTAGCTCCACTGTCATCAGTGATTGGATTGGGCTACGACAACGTTGAGTACCATTTTGGCGGTTTAGCGTCTCTTAAAATTGCTGCTAAGAAAGATGATTGGTCTGACGAAGAGCAAATCAATTCATCAGGTTACGGTGTAATGGATCTTACCGCTTACTACATGCCGATCAAAGACTTAACGTTGACTGCTGGCTTGTTCAACGCATTTGACAAAAAGTATTGGACTTACCAAGATGTGCGAGGCCTAGAAAGTACGGACAACAAAGACTTCCATAGCCTGCCAGGTCGTAATTGGGCAGTATCTATTGATTACCAGTTCTAACAAATAAATTTGAGTATTAAGAAGCACCTGTTCTATCAGGTGCTTTTTTGTTAAAGCGCTTTCTGAAGAATCTAACTAATTCAGGAGAAGGCTGATGAAAACAAATGATTCACGAATGTTTTGCGCTACAAAAACAAAAAAGTCAGCATAGTGCTGACTTTCTTACTCGTTTTCATTTCAAAAATGTTAAGAAAAGAATGAAAAATGAAAACTTACTGCTTTGCCATCTCTTTTTTCACCATGACTGCTGCTGCCACGATAAAAGCGATGATTAGACCAAGTTCCATGAACTACCCCGATAGTCTTAAGAAAATTTACGACTCAAATTAAGAGTCGTGAATAGTTTAGCAGTTCTATTTTTGTAAGCTACCTTTTAACCAGTAATTTACGAATTTTTCCGATTTAGATCAAAAAAGGCGCAGGATAGCGCCTTTTTGTTATTAAAGTGTAAAACTTGAATTTTTAAGCGTCTGGGTAACCTTGTGGGTTATTTGATTGCCAGCGCCAAGTATCACTTGTCATCTCTTCTAACGTACGCTCAGCTTTCCAATCAAGTTCATTAGCAGCTTTTGAAGGATCTGCCCAACATTCAGCAATATCACCTGGACGACGATCAACTAACTTAAACGGCACTTCTTTTCCTGAAGCCTTTTCGAATGCTTTAACCATTTCAAGAACACTATAGCCATTACCAGTGCCAAGGTTGTAAATATGAAGGCCAGCTTTGCTCCCTACTTTTTCAAGCGCAGCAACGTGACCATCAGATAGGTCCATTACGTGAATGTAGTCACGAACTCCAGTACCGTCTTTTGTCGGGTAATCGCTACCGAACACCGATAGGAATTCGCGACGGCCTACAGCTACTTGGGAAACGAATGGCATCAAGTTATTTGGAATACCTTGAGGGTCTTCACCAAGTTCACCTGTTGGGTGAGAGCCTACAGGGTTGAAGTAGCGTAAAAGCGTAATGCTCCAATCTGGGTTCGCCTTTTGGAAATCTGACAAACATTCTTCAACCATCAATTTGCTGCGACCATAAGGGTTGGTAGCACTGGTTGGAAAGTCTTCAGTGATTGGCACAGTAGCAGGATCACCATATACCGTGGCTGATGAGCTAAATACAATGGATTTAACACCGGCTTCACGCATCGCATCAACAAGCACCAGCGTGCCGTTAACGTTATTATCGTAGTACTCTAGAGGCTTCTCTACCGACTCGCCCACTGCTTTAAGACCTGCGAAATGGATAACGGCTTCAATGCTGTGTGCATTCATTGCATCAACAAGCGCTTCCTTATCACGAATATCCGCTTCAATAAATTCAGGTTTTACACCACAAACCTTTTCAATGCGTTCAAGCACGGTTGGTTTGCTGTTGTATAGGTTATCGAGAATAACTGGCGTCATACCAGCTTCGATCATTTGAATACAAGTGTGGCTGCCAATGTAGCCCATACCACCCGTAACAAGTACTTTCATTTTTTGTTCCTTCTGACGCGAGTCCCGCTAGTCTATCTATTTCTTTTGACTTTTTAAACAGTTGCTTCTAACTCAGTTCCAATCAGTACAGCTTGCCCTTTACCTGCTCGCTTTGCTTCGTACATCGCATTATCAGCATTTTTTAACACTCTTGGGGCGTCTTTTTCGTTTTGTCCGACAAGCTTGACACCAATACTCACACCAACAGTGAGTTGAACATCTTTGTACTCAATTGGCTGGCTAACACTTTTAATGATTTTTTCAACAAACCTAGTGACTTCAGTTTGGTTAGTAGGATTCATTAAAAAGACAAATTCGTCTCCAGATAAACGAGCCACCATATCATTGTGTCTTGTTAATCCACTCAATCGCCGTGAAATGGCTTGTAAGACTTCGTCACCGGCATCATGACCATATGTATCATTAACGGCTTTAAAGCCGTCCAAATCCAAATAGAGAACTGCAAACTCATCCCTTAGGTATCCAGATTGTATGAGTAATGACTCGAGTTCTTTATGAAACTTCGCTCGATTGGCAAGCCCTGTAAGAGGATCATGGTGTGCCAAATATTCTAATCGTTCCATTTCCTTGGAACCTGATAGATCAGTCAATAAAATAACAATGTCGTATTGATCCGTTCTACCTTCCTTGAATATACGATTTACCTTCACAAATAATGGAATAAGCTTGCCGAGATGATTCTGCTCAACAACCTCCCCTTGCCATTGCCCGTAGTGCTCAATGTTTTCTATGATATTTGGGATGCGAATTTGTAATTCTCGTAGTTTTAGAACATTGAAGAATGGCATTCCTGTCAGTTTTTCAGATGTGCTGCCGAATAGCGATGTGACCGCTGAGTTGACCATCGTAATAATGCCATCTTGATTGAGGACCAATAACCCGTCGTCACTATTTTCGAATACCCTTGTCGCGATGCGCTGCTTACTCAGCGCTTCCTCAACTCTAGTAATATCCTCGACTGTGAATAACATCTTATCCACACCAGTTAGTCGCAGGCTTGTTAAACTAAACTGCCGTGTCTCCTTACCCATTTGACTTAGGTGAATCTGACTACGTTCTAGTGAAAGCTTAACTATCTTATCCAAAATCTGTGGTTCGCGGGTACGTACGAGGTCGAGGATGTTACTAGGAGGGGTATTTAGCGATGTTGCCCCAAATGCTTTCTGAGACTGTTGGTTCTGATAGTGTATATGCCCTTCTGTATCAGTCACGATTAGCGAATATTGTACACCATTGATGATTGACTCTAAAAAGGCTCTATCCTTCTCTAATTTTTGCAGAGTGAATTGTGCCTGACTCTCTCGTTGTCGAAAACGGGCTGTCATGGTTTTAAAGCTATTGATTAAATCACCAATCTCATCACTAGATTCGAATGGAATAATAAATGGTTCTGAATCACGTCCTTCAGCGAAATCGTTCATCGCATTATTCAATGCGTTGATCGGCGATACAACTAGCTTGTTCACTAGATACACGAGTAAAACACTAGTTATAAAAGTGAGTAACACAAATAGTAAGGCATCTTTAAAGAGTGATTCTTTAATCTGTTTCAAGCTTTCAGATGATAATGTCACACGAACAAATGCGATAACTTCACCATTAACGAGAATAGGCTCCATTACATACACGAACTGAGGCGAGAAGGCATAACCTAAAGAAGTGATCTCTTGCTTTTCTTTGTCATTTGGCACACGTGCCACGCCCGTATCAGACTCAAGCATTGCAAATAACGATCTTTCAGAATCGAGTATCTTCACTCGAATGATCGAAGGCTCAGCGAAGAACGCACTCATTAGAGACAGAGTACTATCTAGATCTCTACTACGTATAGGAGCTTCCAAGCTATGTGATATGCCTTTGATTAACACTTGTGTGCTTTCAATTAATTGAGATTTTTCTACTTGATAGATCTTGTATGAGTGGTTCCCCTTCATTGTAATGAAAGCGAACAAAACAAGAAGCAAAATGGGCCAAAGTAATTTGGTACGAACAGACATAATAATTCCTGACACAATTTATGTGCATAGTCTGATTAATGTAGCTATGCACATAATCTCACATCTAAGAAGAAAAGGTTAGTATTCAGTATCAATTAATAAACCTTCTTGAGCAAAAAGACATAGTATTAAGTTATTAATTTATTGAGAATTCGCGTCATCTCAAATAACGCGAATGCTAATATTGCTCTTTCGTTATAACCAAACGCACGAATGATGATTCCCGTCACTGAAGCGGGGAGAGTTTTGATGCACTTTTATATAATCAGATAGTTAGAAGAGCCGTACTTTGAATAAAACAGACCTAACTTTGAATTGTGACATGGGTGAAAGCTTCGGCGCGTGGAAAATGGGCGCCGATGAACAGGTGATGCCTTTTGTTGATATGGCGAATATTGCATGCGGATTTCATGCTTCAGATCCGAGTGTTATGCATGACACCATTCAGTTAGCCAATCAGCATGATGTAGAAATAGGAGCGCATCCGAGTTACCCAGATTTACAAGGGTTCGGAAGGCGAAGTTTACGCATGACTGACGAAGAAATTACTAACATGGTCATCTACCAAGTTGGGGCGCTTCAGGCACTTTGTAAGGCTCAATATACCGACATTGGCTATATCAAACCTCATGGTGCACTTTATAATGACATGATGGAAAAAGACGGTGTGTTTCTCGCGGTCGTTAAAGCTGCTGCGCTATTTAAAGTTCCGTTAATGATCCTTGCGTCGCAAGAAAACGAAAAGTATCTAGAAATAGCGGATGACTTCGACGTACCTCTGTTATTTGAAGCGTTTGCAGATCGTCTCTATCAAGATGATGGAATGCTCACACCACGAACGCTACCTAATGCAGTTTTAAACAGTGAACACGCCATATTAGAGCAAGTTAAAATGCTTGCTGAGTCTCGACGAGTTAAAACTGCATCGGGTCAATACATTCTATTGGAAGCTGACACAATCTGTGTCCATGGAGACAATGATGAATCGATCGCACTAATTCAAAAGATTCGTCAAACTCTCTACACCGGAGGAAATTAATGAATCAAGGGCAGTTCTCGATCTCTCCCATCTCTGAATGCAGCATTTTAATTCGTTTTCATAAAACGGTTACCGTTGAGCACATTGGCGAATTAGCGCATCAGATTGCCGATAAACTTAGTCTTATTGTCATGAATGTTGTTCCTTCATACCGAACCATTTTGATTGATTACCTGCCCTTTAGAATTCACGAGTCCGCGATTCTGCAAGAGCTAAACCAACTCGTTACTCGCTTTGATGTTAGATCCATGGACAATAAGCAGCCTAACTACATCTCAATTCCGGTTTATTATTCACGAGAGACCGCCCTTGATTTAGATCGTTTTCGAGAAATTGGCTTATCGTTACAGCAAATGATCGAATTGCATACCCAAGTTGTTTATACCGTATCAGCAATTGGGTTTTCTCCTGGTTTTGCGTTTCTTTCAGATGTCCCAAGCGCGCTACGAATGCCAAGACACAAAACGCCTCGCACCTATGTCCCAGCAGGCAGTGTTGCTATAGCAGATAGTAAAACGGCCGTTTACCCATCAGACAGTCCGGGAGGCTGGAATATCATTGGCCGAACACCTATCTCATTGTTCACTGATACGCCTCCTTTTATTCCTTTTGAAGTTGGTGACAAGGTCACTTTTGGTTCGATAACAAAACAAGAGTACATCAACTTAGGGGGCAAATTATGAGTTTTACTGGCTTGATAGTTGAAAAACCTGGCTCGCTCTCATTGATTCAAGATTTTGGTCGTTTTGGGCTAGCACACCTTGGTATCACACAAGGTGGTCCTGTTGATGACTACGCTTACAGTTGGGCGAATCATCTCTTAGAGAACCCTGTTAATTGCTCAACCATTGAAATCACCTTGGGTAATGCCAGCTTTAAAGCGATTGAAGACTGCCATCTTGCGATTTGTGGTGGTGATTTGAACGCTTCCATAAATGGGGAGCCAATTTCCAATTGGTCAGATTTTTCATTAAGAAAAGGGCAAACACTTAAGTTCGGTATGCCACGTAACGGCCTTCGGTCCTATCTAGCAGTTAAAGGCGGATTTGAAGTCGAGAAACACTTAGGAAGTACTTCCACAGTGGTAAGAGAGTCTTTAGGCGGGATCGCACGAAATGGTGATGCGTTAAAAGCTGGTGATATCATAGGATTCAAGCCACATCCCCTCCCTACTCGAAAATCCAGGCAAATGACCTTTCGCTTCAAACCGGATTATAACCTCCCTATCACGCTTCGAGTAATTGAGGGCTACCAACATAATGATTTTTCTCAAGAAGCCATCAATGATTTCTACTCTGGACAGTTTGAAATTTCACCAAACTCCAATCGCATGGGATATCGGCTAGAAGGTCAAACTATCAAACCGCCCTATGATGGCATTTTATCAGAAGGCATTGCACTCGGTTCAATTCAAGTACCTAACGATGGCAACCCAATTATTTTGCTAAATGATCACCAGACAATTGGGGGTTATCCAAAGTTTGGCTGTGTTGCTAGAATTGATTTACCGCGTCTCGCCCAAGCTAAGCCAGGGCAATCTGTGAGCTTTATTCAAGGTGGTAGAGAGGGTCTACAGGATGTTTGGTGCCAATGGGCTCAGTTTTTCGGCTACTGAACCCATTAATAGCAGTTAGATGAATGCACAGAACGAGCGTTACATCCCGTAGCGCTCTGCCAATGCTTTTGGGTAACCCCGCTCTTGAGTCAGTTTAATGGCAAACTGTTCTATCTCTTCTTCACTCCAGTGAACCGTAATAGGGTGTTCCTGTTCTACATTGGTATTAGGAGCGATACCAAACCAGTGTTGTGCCATTTTTTGTGCTGCAAGTAATGTCGATGACGCCTTAACGACTTCTATACGAGCATAGTTTTTATCTTCAAACGTGACGTCAGCCGCTCGTAACACCGGGTCTGTCCCAGGGATTTGCTGTGCACCAAATAATGCCTTCCCCCCTCTTACCGCTACGTAATAGTCCGGAATAAACTGCGCCATGTGTTTTATCGCATTATCGGTTCGTTCATCCAAGATCTCTTGTCGCCAACCATTTCGAATTTTAGATAGTAAGCGGGTCGGTAATTCTGGCTGAGATGACCCATTTGAACTTTCTACTAAACCGTCTTCAAATAATGTGATGCCTTTAGTCATACCATGTAATTGGAAATAGCCATCACCATAAGGCGTTAGTTGAGCCATGCCTTTATCGGTACCACGAGGGCCATGGAAGATTACTTCTGGCCATTGCTGAGAGCATTCACTCCAACGAGTGACGTAGGCCGCCTTAAACTCTACAAGACGTTCACGTTTAGCACCAATAACATCGTCTAATATTCCTGTTTCAAAACCGCATGCATTCACTAGGAAATCACAACTCAAACACTGCTCTGAGTCACCGTTGATGTAAGTTAAAGACCAATCAGAGCCATTCCAATTAGACTGCACTAGCTCAGCTTGTGTAATCACATCCACGTTTGGAAGGTGAGCTAGGGTCATATTCGCTACTGCGGCTAGACGAAAAACACTCCATCCATATTCTTGAACAGCTACAACAGGATATTTTAGCGCGTCAAGATCTGCATGCTGAGCAAATGGAATACACCAGTCGTTAATAGTCTGCGGGTGTTCAGGTTGGATTTGCTTTGCGAGATCTAATAGTGCTTCTTTTGAGTACAACTTGTAGTACTCATCAGGCTTCCCTAACACTTGATTACGCTCATCTTGCGCGACTAGAGTTTGATATGCTTGTTTGATGGTTTCTAAGCGTGACAGCAAGGCTTCTGGATCACCACCGTCGGTATGGGGAACAGCAATAATAGTTGGACGGGCGTTCAGTGTATGAGGGTACAAACGAATCGTATCGATGGATTGAGTAAGAAGATCTAAACACTGCTCTTCAGAAATTTCTCGGTAAAGGTTACCACCAGCATGCAAATGACAAATTGGCGGACCGTTAACCAAAGAGACCCCTTTCTCGATTACAGACACTTTAAAACCTAACTCGGCGAAATGAATTGCAGCAGTTGAGCCTGCAACTCCTCCACCAACGATAGCGATATGTTTATCTTTATGGTTTGAAAACTCAGACGTCATTGCTTCACTGAAAATTTTATAAGGAGAAATCTTTACTTAAGGTGGATTCTACTCGGGTTTGTAGACGATTAAAATCACAAAAACTTCATGGGTTTGCATTTGTTAAGTGTTTCCATCAAAAGTTACTTTTGAAAGCAAAAAAATTCAAAAAAAATGCTTGACGAGGTTGTTGAGAATACGTGTTTTTGAACCTGTGTGAATAATATTTTTCCGCTAACACCCATGGCATAAAGCCTGCGGAAATACCCCATATTTCTATCGCTTCAGTTATCCAAAAAGTTATCCACTGTTTTTGTGGATAACTAAAATGGAACTGTAATGAAGTCCTTCAGATAAGGATAAATAACTATTAATTAAGTGTTTACAGGTGTTAACAATCTTCTCAAAAGACTCATAACAACCAGTGCTAGCACAGCAAAGGTCAAGAAAGGCAAAGCTATCCACAATTCGGGATGCAACTGTGCATTTAGTTCAAAGCCATAGTTCATAACGGCAGCAACACATGCCTCTGCTGCAAATACTGCAACTCCGCTTGCCACTATTGCCATAATTCCGTATTCAGCCCACAGCGTTGTATTGATGCGTGTTTTGCTTGAACCTAATGTACGATAGAGTCGAATCTCTTGCTGACGCTGAGATAAACTTAATCGAAGCAATGTGAATATCAATAAAAGCCCCGCAACGACACCAAGCAACGCAAGTATCGTAATTGCTGATACAATCTGTTGTATAAGTTCTTGGATCTTATCTCCCATGGTACGAATGTCGAGTACCGACACAGTCGGATGCGCGCGTGACATCGAAGTTAATAGTGCTTCGTTTTCTTCGTTAATTCGATAACTGATAAGGTATGACCCTGGCAAATTGGCCATGACATCTGCGGAGAAGATGAAATAAAAGTTTGGTTTCATATCTCGCCATTCAACATGACGTATGCTGTCTACAGTGGCATCAAAGTTTTGACTGTTGATAACAAAGCGTAATTTATCGCCTAGTTTAATTCCTAGTTCATCTGCAACCTGCGCTTCTACAGAAACACTGCCCTTGTTTAACCACTTACCTGAGAGCAACTCATTGTACTCTGGGATTTTATCCCCCCATGTGAGATTAAGTTCTCGACTCACGGCATCAGAGCCCTGGCCTTCTGATTTTATTTCTTTAACATTGATGCCGTTAATTTCCGCCAATCTCCCCCGAATGATTGGGAAAGCCTGTGACCGTGTCACTTTGTTTTTATCTAATGTTTCCAGATAGCTACCTAACTCATAGTCGGCAATGTTCAAAGCAAAAACGTTGGGAGCATCCGCAGGTAGTGTCCTCGCCCAATCGGTAAGAATGTCACTACGAACTAGCCAGATAATTGAAAGCAACATTAGAGAAAGCGACAAGGCACCAAACTGCAAACCACTCGTCACTGGCGTACGGTTAATTCTACTCAGTGCGAGTGTCATCGCAGGTCGAGTTGAGGCACGAGCGAACAACTTGGTAAGCGAGACACTTATCGCAGCAAGGACAACAAACAATGCTGCGATACCTGCAAGCACAATCCAAACTAATGTGTTATTCGCATAAAGCACCAACAGAGGCACAACAGGCACTAGTACAAGCCACATACGTTTCCACGAGCGCTTACCAGAACCTTGCTGAAGGACTTCTAATGCCGGCGTTTTAATCAACCCAAGCAAAGGAATACCCAAAGCAGGAACCGTAATAAGAACAGCAGCAACAACAGAAATAAAAAAAGGAGTGACGCCGTAACTTGGTAGTGGGTTAGGTAGCAGGTCTTTTAGTGGTACCCTTAACAAGTATTCCAACCCACTACCCAACAGTAATCCGGCAAGGCTGGCGCTAATCAGTAAGATCACAACTTGAATTAATAACCACTTCTCAATCCAGCGACGACTCGCACCTAAACTCTTGAGCATCGCAATGGTTTGGGTGCGGCTATTCACATAACTCTGACACGTTAGAACCAAGGTGGTTGCTGCCATAATCATCACGATGGCAACCGTAAGCGACAGGTACTGTGTAGTACGTTCGAATACTTCATTTCTTCGACTTGCAGTATCTTGCGTGCGCCAGCGGTCACTAGGTGACAGTTCAGTACTATTTTGCAACTGATTCAACGTCGCATCGTCTCCTTTCAAAAACAGACGATATTGAACCCGACTCCCCAATTGAATCGCACCAGTTTTTTCAACGTCACTTTGGTGAATATATGCAGAAGGCATTTGCTGGAACGGATTGAAGCTTAACCCTGGCTCCATCAAAACTGCCCCTGAAACCGTAAAGTTAGCATCACCAATCGTGACAACGTCACCAGAATTTACATCCAGTTGTGCCATGATGCGTTCATCAAGCCATAATTGATTCTGTTTCACGTGACCGGACGAATTATTGTCTAAGACTAAATCTCCCATCAGTGGGTAATACTCATCGACTGCCCTAACGGAAATAAGCTGCATACCGGTATCGCTAAATGCCATGGTTGCAAATCGTGTCATGGAAGAACGTTGCATCTCACTAGTAGCAGCCAGTAGCCCGTCAGGGATTGGATTAGCAGAAACAAACACCGCGTCTGCCGTTAAAGCATCCTTTCCCTGCTTAACAATCACCTGCTCCATTCGCTCAGCTAATGCAGACAGTGCAAAAATACTCGCAATCACCAAAATCAGAGCCACACTTATCGGCCATAAGTTACCCTGTCGGATTTCACTAAAACTCCAACGCACTAAACTCTTATTTGGTGACCTTTTGATGTGCTTACTCTGTTGCGTTGCATTTTGGTCACTGGAAGAGATTACGGACATATCACCTCCTCCTGTAGCTCACCCGCTTCCATTCGATATACACGGTCACAACGACTGGCTAAATGGCTATCGTGGGTCACGAGTATTAAAGTTGTGCCATGTTGTTCGTTCAAATCAAACAGAAGCTCAATGACTTTTTCGGCGGTTTGATGGTCTAAGTTGCCTGTTGGCTCATCTGCGAATAAAAGCTCCGGCTGAGTCATGAAAGCGCGCGCCAAAGCAACGCGTTGTTGCTCTCCACCTGATAACTGGCTTGGTAAGTGACTCAGCCGCTTTTCAAGCCCTACGGCAGTCAACAGTTCCTTTGCTCTTGTATCATCCTCTGCTTCACCACGTAGAAGACAAGGTAACGTCACATTTCTCAAAGCAGTTAAACTTGGGATAAGAAGGAAGCTTTGAAAAACGAAACCCAATGAGTCAGCGCGTATTTTTGCTCGCGCCTCGTCGTCTAGTTTTGAAAGCTCATGTCCCAATAAGGTGATTTCACCAGATGTTGGCGTATCTAATCCGGCAAGTAATGTCATCAATGTCGACTTGCCCGCACCAGAGGTTCCAACTATGGCAATTTTTTCGCCCTTTCTAATGTCAACATTTACATTTTTTAGGATTGTTAAATGTTCTTGATTAGTAGAGACTTGTTTAGAAACTAAATTAGCTTGAACAATAGGTGTTTTAAGTACAGGTGTTTGCATGATTCGTATACTTTCCTTAGTTCTCTTTTTTTGCCTTTCCGCTAGCGCACAGGCGAGCGAAAAGCTGCTTGTTTTAGGTGACAGCCTTAGTGCAGGCTATCAAATGCCCATTGAGAAAAGCTGGCCCAGCTTACTTCCTGACGCCTTATCAGAACACGGTCAGGATGTAAAAGTTGTAAATGGCAGTATCTCAGGTGACACTACAGGTAATGGTCTAGCTCGCTTACCGGCACTCCTTGAGCTGCACTCACCTGATTTAGTCCTCATTGGGCTTGGTGCCAACGATGGCCTTCGTGGTTTTCCACCCAAACTTATTACGTCAAACTTATCGAAAATGATTACCATGATCAAAGATTCTGGTGCGAATGTGATCATGATGCAAATCCGCGTTCCGCCTAACTATGGCAAACGCTATAGTGATATGTTCTACGACATTTATCCAAAATTAGCTGAGCATCAACAAGTCACTTTGATGCCGTTCTTCTTAGAACAGATCATCGTTAAGCCCGAATGGATGATGGATGACGGCTTACACCCAAAACCAGAGGCCCAACCGTTTATTGCGGACTTCGTTGCCCAAGAATTGGTTAAACATCTCTGATTTTACTGGTCTAGCTCAATAAGTTTTACCTAACTTTACGTTACTCTGATCTGAATCTTATTCACCAAGGTCAGATAATAACAATGCAAATAGAACCTCAAATTCAAGGTGTTGTCGCTCGCTCGGCGCATCCGTATGGGTGCCGAGCTTCCATCAAAGAGCAAATTGATTACGTAAAACAAGCACCGCAAATCAAAAAAGGCCCCAAACGTGTTTTGATTATTGGTGCTTCTTCTGGTTTTGGTTTAGCCGCTCGCATCGCCCTTACCTTTGGCGGTGCAGAAGCCGACACTATCGGAGTTTCGTTCGAACGAGGCCCCTCTGATAAAGGCGTAGGTAGTGCTGGTTGGTATAATAATATCTATTTTAAAGAAGAAGCCATTCATCATGGACGTACGGCGATAAACATCGTCGGCGACGCATTTTCTGAGACCATTCGTAACCAAGTAATTGAAGCGATTGAAACCTACTTTGAGGGTGAAGTAGATTTAGTCATTTATAGCTTGGCGACTGGTATTCGCCCTAAACCAGAATCTGAAGAGTTCTGGCGCAGTGTCATTAAACCAATCGGCGAATCTGTTACTGGCGCATCTATCATGCTTGAGAACGACCAATGGGTTGAATCAACGCTCGCTCCGGCAACAGAAGAAGAGGCTGAAGCCACGATAAAAGTTATGGGCGGTGAAGATTGGGAAAGCTGGATCGATGCACTAATCAACTCCGAGTCGGTGGCAGAAGGCTGTAAAACTATCGCGTTTTCTTACATGGGGCCTGACGTAACCCACCCTATCTACCTTGATGGAACATTAGGTCGTGCAAAAATCGACTTGCACCAAACCAGTCACTCCCTAAATATTAAGATGGCTAACTTTGGAGGTGGTGCGTACGCGACGGTATGTAAAGCACTTGTAACCAAAGCAAGTGTGTTTATTCCCGCCCTTAGCCCTTATCTACTTGCTCTATACCGCGTGATGAAAGAAAAAGGCACCCACGAACGTTGCATAGAGCAAATGCAGCGCTTGTTTACGACCAAACTATACGACCAAGACAAAGTGCCGCTCGACGGTGAGCGTTTGATTCGTATCGATGATCTAGAGTTGGATCCTCAAGTCCAGAAAGAAGTGAGTGAACTTCTAAGCCAAATGAATGCCGACAATTTCAAACAACTGGGTGACTATGCTGGCTTTAAAGACGAGTTTATGAAACTAAATGGCTTTAACTTCGAAGATGTAGACTACGCTCAAAGTATCTCGATTAAGGCTTTGAAGGCACTAAAACCTTAACTTATGTAGTCTCACTACTGAGATAGTGCTAAGTATTTCAAAGTCCTGAAACGTTTTCAGGACTTTTTTTTGTTTCAGAAACTGTCACCCCTATACTTAAATTACACAAGTGGTAAAAAACTAGAACAATAAAAACAACAAAACGCATTAATTCACAGGAAGTGAACTTAAGGGAAAGGATGGCCTTTATGGGTACATTTCAAACATTAGATTATGAAATCCCAGATTCAATGCGCAAGAGTTGGCAAAACATTGCAAACTTGCTAGCACGCATTGCTGATGTACCAACGACGCTAATAATGCGTGTGCACCCAACGCATATTGAAGTAAACACCTCAAGCGAAACCGAGGGCAACCCCTACCATGTAGGAGATAGAGAAGATCTTGGTCACGGGTTGTACTGTGAACATGTCATCGAAACCAAGTGTGAACTTAACGTACCTAACGCACTGCTCGATGAGCAATGGAAAAACAACCCCGATATCAAGCTCGGAATGATTTCCTACTGCGGCCTACCACTCTATTGGCCAAATGGTGAAACCTTCGGTACCATTTGTATGCTCGACACCCAAGAAAACCAATACAGTGATACTTATCGTGAGTTATTGAGTACTTTTAAAGAATCTATCGAAGCGCAACTCGCGATTGTTTTTCAACAGCACAAATTGTTGCGATTGAACAATGAACTTAAACATCGGGTAGAAAACCGTACAACGGATCTTGCTCAACTGAGTTATTCATTGTCGAAAGAAATCGACCGACGCAAAGCGGCTGAAAAACAAGTGGATTACCAACAAAACCACGATCAAGGTACCGGTTTTTTGAATCGCGGAGCCCTTGAGACATTCCTCGATGACTCACTCAACTCAATGGATCACGACACACAATCTTTAGCCGTACTTAACATCGGTTTTAGTAATGCTCGCAGTATCCAAACAAAGTATGGTTTTGAGGCGTTTGACGAGGTACTTAAAGAGTTCCGCTTCCGTCTGGGCCACAGTGAATCAAGTTACTTTATAACAGGCCGCCCTAGCTCTAACGACTTAGTGATTGTGGTAACAGGTGACGATATTGGTTCCAAAGTTCAGCACCTAATAGAAGACATCACTCACGTCAGTGTCGGTAACTTCTATATCAATGGCAGCGAAGTACACCTACATTCTTATATTGGCATCGTTCAAGCCAGCCAAAACAGTCACGCAAAACAGTTATTACAGAATGCCTGTTACGCGATGCTGTTATGCAAGGAATCTGGTGAGTCATACAGTTATTTCTGTGAGAGCCACACGCAAGCACTCGTTAACCATAACCAACTGGAGAGCTACTTACTGCAAGCAGTCCGTAATGACGATCTAATGCTGTACTTCCAACCGAAAGTTTTACCTCATACACACAAGTGGATTGGTGCTGAAGCGTTGTTGCGTTGGCGCCACCCTGTACTGGGTGATGTTTCAAACGAAGCTCTGATTCATATGGCCGAACAAAATGGATTGATTTTTGAAGTGGGGGCATTTGTCCTTCGCACTGCAATCGATAAAGCGAAACAATGGTCTGAGCTGGTGGACAACTTTAAGATTGCCGTCAATGTTTCCCCTATTCAGCTACAGAATATTAATTTTGCAGAACAGATAGAGCACCTACTTGAAACCTTTCATTTGCCTGCGCACTTCCTCGAACTGGAAGTCACCGAAAGTGCACTCATTGCCGATGAAGTAGTCGCTCGTAACACGTTGAATAAGCTACACAAACTTGGCGTGACATTGTCACTAGATGACTTTGGTACTGGTTACGCCTCGTTTAGTTATTTGAAGAAATACCCTTTTGATGCGATTAAAATCGATAAGAGCTTTGTTCAACAAATGGAAAAGTCTGATGACGACAAAGCCATCATCTGCTCAATTATACACATTGCAAAAAAACTCGACCTTCAAGTTGTGATCGAAGGAATTGAATCCTCGCAGCAAGAAGAGTTTTTAATTGGAGAAGGATGCGATATTGGACAAGGTTTTCTATATGGCAAACCCATGCCTTGCAATGAATTCGAACAAAGTTTGTTTAATCAAAACCTGTTAGGTGGTCAATACCACTATTCTTCCTAAGCATTTTCTTTACTCTGATAGCAGTGGTTTCTATAATCGCCGCCCGCTTCCAATAAAAAGGCCATTATCTTTATGGATCAGTTGACTGCCACGCTTAAGAAAATCGAAAAGCAGAACTACCGCGCATACCAACAAATCAAAGGTCAATACGACTTCGGTGATTTCGACTTGTACATTGATTACGTACAAGGTGATCCGTACGCATCTGCTTCTCGCCTGCGTGCTACTCGTGCGTGGTCCTTAACCGGCCTTGAATGGCTAAAAGATGAGTCACCTGCATTCCAACGCGCTGCTCGCGACTTTATTGCTCGCAGCTTTGATGAGTTCGCAAAGCAAGAAAATGCCGTTTCTATTGCGCTCAATGGTCAGACTGTTCTTGATAACACAGCTGTATTGTTTACAGACGAAGACATCGAGCTTCGTTTTAGAGTAAACCTTCCTGCTGAAGGTCGTTCTGTTCTGGGCAAAAAAGCTAACAACATTCTTACCTTCTACTTACCGAAGTTTGTACGTCGTGCGACACTTGAACGTGAACTCAACAAAGACGCTTTGATCGAACACTGTAAAGTAGTAGAAGACCAGGCTGCTCTACGCGAGCAATTGGAAGTAAATAACCTTGTCGCTTTTGTTGCGAACGGCAGTGTGCTTCCACGTATTGCTGGTAACTGTGATTTACCAATGAAAGATGCGGTTGAGTTCAAAGCTCCAGAGTCATTACAAGTAACACTACATGCGCCAAATAAAGGCTATGTGACTGGCTTGGGTATTCCTAAAGGAATTACTCTGATTGTCGGTGGTGGCTTCCATGGTAAATCAACACTTTTAAATGCGATTGAGCGTTCTATCTATGATCATATTCCCGGTGATGGCCGTGAGTACATAGTGACTGACGCTAATGCGATGAAGATCCGCGCTGAAGATGGTCGCTGTGTCCATCATTTGAATCTGTCAAACTACATCAACCATTTGCCAATGGGGAAAGATACGGCAGATTTCTCAACACAAGACGCTTCAGGCTCAACGTCTCAGGCTGCTTGGCTGCAAGAATCTATTGAAGCTGGCGCAAGCTCACTGCTTATCGATGAAGACACCTCAGCAACCAACTTTATGATTCGTGATGAGCGTATGCAGGCGTTGGTCGCTAAAGGCGATGAACCTATTACACCGCTTGTTGATCGAATCGGCCAGCTGCGTGATGAGCTTGAAATATCAACTATCATCGTCATGGGCGGTTCTGGTGACTATCTAGACGTTGCTGATACTGTCATCCAAATGCATGATTACCAAGCCGTTGATGTGACGGAAAAAGCAAAGCAAGTGATTGCACAGCACCCTACTCAGCGTCATAACGAATCTGAAGAGAGTTTGCAAACGTTCCGTCCTCGTGCGTTAAACCGCGTAGCACTGATGAACATTTTGACCGACGGTAAGTTCCGTGTGAGTGCAAAAGGTAAAGACTCTCTTCGTTTTGGTAAAGAGTTCACCGACCTAAGTGCTCTTGAGCAACTTGAGTCGGCTGACGAAGTGAATACAATTGGTTGGCTATGGTTCCAAATCGCACAACTACCAGGTTGGTGTAACCACCCAGCAAAAGAAATCGAAGAAATGCTTTCTGGTGAGTGGTACGCGACGCTACCAAAACAAGGCGATCTAGCTAAGCCACGTACCCTCGATGTGATGGCGGCACTAAACCGCATGCGTAAGTCTCAGTTCAAACCTTCTCGTTAATACTGAGCGAAATAGATAATCAAAGGCAGCGATAAACGCTGCCTTTTTCATTTCTGGCTATATAATCAAACCTTAATACGTTACGTTGTAATGCTTATAGGTATTAACCATTGCGAAGTACATTCCATGCTTCACATAAAACCCTAAACCTATTAGCATCACCGTTTTCTCGGTCTGGATGCCAACGCAATGCCAGTTTTCGCCACTGTTTTCGGATTTCAGCTCTAGTCGCATCTGTATCTAATTCAAATAGATTTAACGCTTTGCAACGGTCTAAGTCTGTCGATACGCTTCCACCAATATAGCGCTGATATCGATGCCAAAAATCGTTTAATAGTCTTCGAACCTCACCATCATCCGCTTCATAGTTCTTCCAATCAAGGTAATATTCTCTTAATGGATCATTGATATCCACGCTGTGACGAGATGCTTCGATTGCTGACATAAGTACAATGTTCATTGCTTCAACTTGAAGCCAACCATCGGGATACAGAGTTTCTTGCAACTGATAAAGCGCGTTCATTAGCAAGAAGTTTCGTTTAAAGAGATCTTTATCTGGAGATGAATCCAACTGAGGTATATAACCGTGCTCACTAAGTTCCTGTGCTAGTGTATGCACCTTCCAGCTTTGAGGTTGCTTTCGGAGGATTTCTAGAATGGGCCACAACAAGGGGTTTTCCATGTATTGTTGGTTATTCTGGCAAACGTCAAATTGTTGATCCATGTGAGCTCATCTGATTTAACTATCTGTTATATAAGGCTAGTCACTTTGTACCATAAATACAAAAAGGCTGACAGTCATAAACTATCAGCCTTTTGAAGTAAGATCTCGTTAGAACATTAAATGACGCCTAACTCTCTTAAACGCTCCATCAGGTAACTGTGCGCCGTATAACGCTCAGACAAAACCGTATCTGGTTTTGGGTGTAGGAACAATGGCAGAGAAATACGAGAGTTCTCTTGGCGACCACCGGTTGGGTTGATCACGCGATGCGTCGTAGATGGAAAGTAACCCCCCGATGCTTCTTGCAGCATGTCACCGATGTTAATGATCAGATTTCCGAAGTCACATGGCACATCTAACCAATCACCTTCTTTACTCATTACCTGCAGACCCGGCTCATTTGCAGCTGGCAAAACCGTTAATAAGTTAATATCTTCGTGCGCTGCTGCACGGATAGCACCTGGCTCTTCATTACCTGTCATTGGTGGGTAATGCAACACGCGTAGAAGCGTCTTGTCGCTGTTGTTGATCATTTCAGACAGTGCAATAGAGAACTTCTCTTGCACCTCTTTTGGTGCGTATTCCTCTACCCAGCCAAGCAGTTCTTGAGCAAACGCATTGGCACGCTCATAGTACTCTAAGATCTCTTCTTTTAGTTGCTCAGGCATCTGACCCCAAGGATAAACGTGAAAGTACTCTTTGATGTCTTTGACTGAATGACCTTTCGCTACTTCAGAAACTGATGGCGGAAAATAACCGTCTTGTGTTTCAACATTGAAGTGGAAGTCGTTTTTCTGTTCTGAGCAGAAAAACTCGTACCAATTTTTGTAAATAGATTCGACAAGCTCTTGAGGAATTGGATGATTCTTAAGTACACCAAAGCCCGTTTCTCGCAATGACGTAACGAACTGTTGAGCAGCATCGTCAGCAAGATAATCGACAGTTTCCAGTTTCATGACTTTACTTCTTTTTTATTAGACTGAACGCAGAATTCTATGGATGGCCATGTTGTAAATCAAACTTTAATGAAATGTTTCCGCGCAAACGTTTTATTGTTGAGCAGTTTGGCAATTTATCAACATAAATAGTAATCATCACACTGCAAAAATAATTAATTGCACACTGTACAATTAAGTGTAATCATAGAAGGCATATTCAATTGAAGGATCAATTTCTGTATGAAAAGTACTTCTACCCTATTGGGTTTAACAATTTTCTATGCGATCGTTTTTTTATTTTCTGCGCTAGAGCCGAGTTCACGTGCGGTTTGGTTTGCGGAAATCATCCCAGCCATCGGTATTCTTATTGCCATTTGGGCGCTTTCTCTCCGCTACCAGTTCAGTAACACGGCTTATGTACTGATGTTTATTTGGCTTTGTCTTCACACGATTGGCGCTAAATATACCTTCGCACAAGTGCCCTTCGATTGGTTTAATAATTTGATTGGCTCTGAGCGTAATAACTTCGACCGTGTTGCTCACTTTTCGATTGGCCTGTACGCATATCCAATTGCCGAGTACCTAATTAACAAGAAGAAAGTGAGTGTGAAGCTAGCTAGCTGGTTTGCATTGTTTGCTATCATGTCACTGGCAGCTGGCTATGAAATTATTGAATGGTGGTATGCCGTGTTAGCGGGTGGTGATGAAGGGATAGCCTTCCTAGGTTCCCAAGGTGATATTTGGGATGCCCAGAAAGACATGCTGTGTGACACTATGGGTGCAATATTGTCGCTACTTCTACTGACAACTCAACGTCGATTGGCGAAGCCACTCTAGATAGGGATTAAAACCTTCTACAATCGGGACCTGTACGATTTGAGCGACTTCATATTCGTGTAGGTCCTTAATTTTGTCTTCAACTAAGGCATAGAGATCTTTACGTGTCTTAACGAGCAGTAACCATTCATTATCGCTACACACTTCACCTTTCCAAACATAATGACTTTCAATCGCCATCGTTTGTATACAAGCGGCTAGTTGGCCTTCTAACAAGCCTTTGATAATTTCGTCGCGATTCTTTTCTGTACCTGCGGTGCTCAATACCATGCAGAATTCATATTGTTCGTTCATAACCAACTCTTATTTCATCGTTACCTTGCCACCAATCATTTTGTATGCAGGCGTACCTCTAACTAACGTGTCTCTTGCAAACTCTTGTTCACACCCAGGGCAAATGCAAGGTATGTTGGTAAAGTCTTCAACAATGCGCTCTTTGAAACATTTAACCAACGCGCCCTTGCCACCTTTACGGTATTTGAACAGTTGTGTTTTACATTTCGCACAATATATCTCAACCGTCTTAGTTGGTTGCTTTTTATTCGGTTTCGCCATCTTTCTCTATTTTTGGTTTTACCCAAACATTACTGAAATCAAACCATCCCAGTGCATTACACTTAGCATTTTGTAGTGCCCCACTATGATCTTTGTTTACCCCTAGCCAACAGTGGAACATAGGAATGACTTGGCAGCTCTTCACTAGTTGCTTGCCTAATTCGCGAGCGGGAAAATCACTGTGTTGACCAGCACGCCATTGATCCACCAGCCCTGCCCAACCAGAGAAATCATAGCCAGCACTGAACTTATCAATGTCACTGTAATCCAGTAGCCAGCCGGCTAGCGCATCGTTACGATTTGTCGCGATACCCATTGCCTTGATCCACACATCCACTTCTTCTGGTGACGGCGGTTGCGTGTCATAACGGATGAACTCGACATCAACCCCATGTGGTTTAAGTAAGGTTCTGATTGCTTTGGCAATAACAGGAAACATCGGGTGTTTCTTCTGATAAGCCACGCAAATAGTTTTGTCGTTCTGAGGGACCTCGCCTGCGATGGCTGGTCTGAGATCAATCCAACCCGGCTTCAAACCAAATGCTTGCAGCACGCCGAGTTCTATGACTTTATCTTGAGGTACATGGGCGTAGACTTGGTAACTGTTTAATGTTTGGCTTAAAAACTCAGCCCAACGCGGATCTTTAGCGATTCCTGTATTTTTATTCAGCAGTAAAAAAGTACAGCCAGGATCCAGCTCAACTTCGTCAGTAGATGCTTGTTTGTCCATTTGAGGTTTAGTTAAGCTTGGATACACCATCGACGAATAGGCTTCATCAATGACCCATACCTCCACTTGATCTAAAAGTGGACGCAGCCCAAAGTAACCATCAAATGCTGTCAGAATTAAACGTTTGTCATCATTCACTTTGACTTGAAATGGACCTGTGCCTATCGGCTTACGATCGAAATCTTCTGAACGTAACGTACTGGGTAATAGTACTTTCGCTTGGGATTCACTCAGTGCAAGTGGTAAGTACTTATCTGGGCGTGCAAGAAGGATATCCACCGTCCAAGGCTCTGGGGAAACCACTTTTTCAATATGAGCGAAAAGATTCAGTTCACTTAATGCTCTGATACTTTCAATGACGCAATCGGTACTGAGTAATTCGCCATTATGAAAACGAACGCCACGGCGCAGGTAAAAACGCCAATGCGTATCGGAAAGCGCTTCCCAATAATGGGCTAAATCGGGTTGTAGTTGTTCGTTGTCATCAAGCTTAGTCAAACCACTGAATACCTGACGCGCGATATGCTGCTCAGAACGACGCATAGGCTTTTGCGGGTTTAACATCGCTAGGGGGCGATAATAAGGTAGTCGGACGACCTGCTCACCTTGACGGAGCTGTAGACCCAGATAGCCTTGGATGACTTGAGTGAGTTTAGCTGCGTCATTATCTAACGCTTCTAACGCCTGACCAATTTTCCCTTCATCCAAGTAACGGCGTGCGAGATTCTCACTGACGTCACTACGATTACGCTTAAAGACCAGTTTAGAGAGTTTTCCGCGACCAGCAGCCGGATGCCACTCGATCCACCCTTCTTCTTCTAACTTGTTAAGGACGATTCTAGCATTTCGGCGAGTACAAAAAAGCGCATCGGTAATATCATCGAGTTGAACTTCCGCGTCATTACCAGAGAATTTTTCAAACAGTGTTTCGAACTGAACACGTAAACGAGGGCTACTCATAAAGAGGAAATTTCTGTTTTCATAATGATAAACTAAGTTTCCTCATTTTTTGGATAAAGTGCAAACCTAGAGATGCAAATTATTGAATGTCGATGCCAATTTCTTGCGCAAGTTGGCGTAATTGATCTTCATCGTCCAATTTGATCGACCATTTAGTCTCTGCACCGTGCGCTAATACCACGTTAGCACCGCGACCAAGTAGCTGAATCGCATCGGTTTGCGCTTGCATTGTAACCATTCCATTGCCACTTAATTTAATGACGACTTCACGCTGCGTCGCGATAATTTTTCCAAGAGAAAACTCAATAACCATATGTACCTTAATCTCTTTATGCCGATTTTTCTTTCTGGTGCTTTACTGCAATCGTCAAACGGCTAGTGCAAACCAAACGTTCGCGCTCATCAGTTATATTGATTTGCCAAACTTGTGTAGACACACCTAAATGAACTGGAGTTGCGGTACCAATTACGTAGCCACTGCGCATGGCTCTTACATGGTTAGCATTGATATCTAGCCCAACACAATAACTGCCCTCACCGACACAGAAGTTTGCGGCAAGCGATCCTAAGGTTTCAGCTAATACCACAGACGCGCCGCCATGAAGCATACCCAGAGGCTGATGGGTAAAACTGCAAACTGGCATAGTCGCAGTGAGAGAGTCATCCGTAAAATCGGTATAGATGATTTGTAGGTGCTCCATCATGGTATTTTTTGACGTTGCGTTAAGAATGTCCAGGTCGATCGGCTTTTTCCAAATACCCATTTGTCTGCTCTTATTTCATCCAGTATTGCACTGGTTGCGGTTTCTTTTAAAAGTGCGTCTAGGATAGTCCTGAACGCATCCTGACTTCAAGACGAAACGAAACTCTAAATGTAATCCACATAATGACTTAACGTTTCTTAACTACGCGTTATACTATTGGTTCAAAACAAAAAGTATTTGTATATGGAGCCCATTATGAAGACATGGATCAAAGCGTCTGTTCTTTTTTCGCTCGCCGGTCTCACTGCTTGTAGTGCTTCGCCGACTGGTCGAAACCAAATCCTAATGTTCTCAGATCAGGAGATGTCATCCTTGGGAGCTAACTCTTTTGAGCAAATGAAAAAAGAGATTCCGATTAGTAAGGACAAAAAGACAAACGCTTACGTGCAATGCGTCGCAAAGCATATTACTGATACTATCCCCCCTCAAGCAGGATTCAAAGACTGGGAAGTTGTCGTATTTGATAGTGACCAAGTTAACGCATTTGCGCTTCCAGGTGGAAAAATAGGTGTTTACACTGGCTTATTGAAAGTAGCTAAAAACCAAGATCAACTTGCAACGGTCATTGGGCACGAAGTCGCACACGTTCTTGCGGATCACAGTAATGAACGCCTATCACAAAGCCAGCTTGCCAATGCTGGGCTTTCTCTGGCGAATGTAGCTATTGGCGCCTCTGAATACAAACAGTACCAACAGGCCACCATGGCCGCTTTAGGTTTGGGTGTGCAATATGGTGTAATGCTGCCGTACGGTCGCACCCAAGAATCTGAAGCAGATGTAGTAGGTTTAGGTTACATGGCAAAAGCCGGCTTCAATCCAAATCAAAGCATTGATCTTTGGAAAAACATGAGTAAAGCCGGGGGTGAACAACCACCAGAGTTCTTCTCGACTCACCCTTCACACAGCACTCGCATCAAAGACTTACAGGCAACAATCAGTTCATTGCCCGCATATAATGCCAAAGCCCCTAAGTGTGGCTGATTTGACACTTTACTCTCTGAACTCCAAAAAAGAAGGCTCCATTTACGGAGCCTTCTTTTGTAGAGTGCTTAGTCGCTAAGTGCCAAGAATTTGCAGAGGTAAGCTGAGTAAGCTATCTCCGAGTCCCGCAAAATACCAAATAATGGCAATAAAGCCACCGACTGAAACCAAATACCAAGTAAAGGAAAATATTTGTCCATAGCGCGTTAAAGGTAGCAAATGGCTATGATGTCTTGACCGCCATTCGATGACAACTTCCAACATTCCCATGATTAGCAAGAACCCTAGCAACGTTAAGCCGAATGCGTAGCTAATGTAGATACCCAATGCGGCGGTTGCGATGCTTCCGACTAGACCTATCCATGTATTCATAGAGAAAGTAATACTCTTCAGTACATGTCCACCATCTAAAGGCAGAATTGGTAGTAGGTTGAAGAGGTTTAACAACGCGTTAAAAACAGCAAGACCAGCAAAAATCATCTCCCCTGTCATCCAGTACAAAAGAGTAAACACAATGCTCAGCACTAACCCAAAGAAAGGTCCCATGATCGAGATAACTACGTCTTGCCATCGTGTATTTATCTTTTCATCGCTCAATGCCAACCCACCCAAAAAAGGGATAAGGTAAATGCCTTTAGTCTTCATACCAAAGTGCTTCATCGCACGAATATGCCCATATTCGTGAAAGACAAGACATGCCACTAACGCTAAGGCAAACTCAATGGAAAACAACCATGAGTACGCCGCTAAACTTGCTGATGCTAGTGCGACCTTAATCACTTTTGCGCTTTTCAGCGCCTTCATTCCAAGTGATACAAGACCTATCAAACTAAAGCGATTCTCAGCAGGTGGAGCTTCAACTGGCACTTGGCGTTCAATATCTTTTTCGTTTCGGCGACCTTCGCTTACAAACTCGTCATTTACTCGGAGTTGATAACGATAATCAAAGGGTTGCCAATTCAGCTCACAATCGAGCTGACATAGAAGAACTTCTTCACCTGATATGAGTTTGAATTCATGTTTTGTCTGTCCGGAATCGTCATCACTCGCAGCAATTTGTGACACCAAAGTATTGTCCCAAAACAATTGTTGCCACCCCGACATAGAGCCCTCAAGTCGCAAGGGACGACCTAAAAACTCAATATTCATTAATTCCAAAATTCACCTTAACCACAAGAGTAACTAAGTTAGCGATTATGCCCTAAGTTCCCTTTTCAACAAACCCTGTTAACAAGAGGTCATTGACGGCGTTTTAGCCATTAGATTTACAAAAGAATTCTGGTCATACCATTTCTTATAAAAATATATCCATAATACATGCCCTTACAAAACTGCATTTGACCTATGCATCAAATTTAAAACACAAAATACAGTCAATCTTTGACAAGATATTAAACATAGAATTAACATTACGTTTACATCAAGGTTGTAAGTCGCTTCGATGACAACAGGTGTAGACACGATACAACAATTACAAGGACTTCGGTCCACCATAATGACACCCTAGGAGGGTCAAGGATGAACAAGAAGCACTGCTCTCTGCTAACAATATCAATATTGTTTGCGTGTAACGCCCACTCGGCGGGCTTTCAGGTTGCTGAACATTCGGCATCTGGTCTTGGTAGAGCATTTTCAGGTGAAGGCGCAGTAGCGGACAACGCTAGCGTCCTTGCACGTAACCCTGCTGCTATGACACTTTTCAAAGAGGCTCAGTTTTCAGGTGCGCTATCTATCGTTGACCCTGAAGTTAATGTTTATGACACCTATCACAAGGAACATGCTGACGACGTAGCACCACTGCAGATCGTCCCTGCAGGTTACTACATCAGCCCAATTAATGACCAATGGGCTTGGGGTATCGGCATGTTTACGACTTATGGCGTTGCAACAGACTACCCAAATGATATTTCAGCTGGCGACATGGCCGGTGATACATCTCTGCTATCAGTTAACATTAACCCGAATATCGCCTACCGCATAAACGAGTCATTTAGTATCGGGGGTGGTATTAACCTCGTATATGCTCACGCGAAGCTTACTCGTCACAAAGGTGCACTTGCGCCATTATTTGGTTCTGGAAGCAAAACGTCCGACAACCTTATTGGCATGGAAGGCGATACCATTGCTTGGGGCTGGAATATCGGAGGCCTCTACGAATTGGATGAAAACAACCGTTTTGGTTTCGGTTACCGCTCTAAGGTAGATCTTGACTTCGATGAAGGAGAGTTTAGCAGCTACGATTCAGGCATCGCCTCGGCACCAAAAGTAGATGGTCGTTTACAAATTTCTCTTCCTTCTATCATCGAGCTATCTGCATTCCACCAACTTACTGATGAGTGGGCTATCCATTATGGGTGGCAACAGACAGACTGGAGCACATTCGAAGAGCTGAAAGCAACAAGCTCACAATGTAACGATGGCGTTGCAGGCCAATGCTTCTATAAACCAGAAAAGTATGAAGACAATAACCGTTACTCATTCGGTGCAACCTACACACTTAATCCAGAGTGGACCCTTCGTGCAGGCTTAGCTTTTGATGAACAAGCGGGTAAAGCAACTCTAAGTATCCCTGACAGTGATCGTTTTTGGTATAGCGCTGGCGTTACTTACGCAATGAAAGAAAACCTTACCTTTGATGCAGGCTTCGCTTTCGTGAAGAGTAAGTCTGGTTCTTTTAAAGAAACCAATGCCGCGGGCCAAGAGATCACATTTGATTCAGAAGGTACCGCTTACATCAGCGCAGTACAGATGAACTACACGTTCAAGTAATAGGATAACGGAGTAAACCAATGAAACACACATTCAAACTATCGCTGCTTTGTTCTGCAATCCTACTCGCTGGTTGTGGTGATAACACATCAAGTTCAGGCACGTCTGAAACCGTAACATTTGAGCCTGCAGTGCAAGCGCTGTTGGATCGAAACACTGAAATTAGCTTTACCCTTCAGGGAGCAAATGCAGATGTCCCTGCCCCGTCATTCCTACTAATGGACTCTGGCGATGGTACACTTGCTATCCCTACAGGTGGCGATGATCAGCTAACAAACCCTCGCGCAGCCATGAATACGATGGATGGTTGGTCAACCACTATGCCTATCGTACTAAACTTCAAAGGCGACGGTTTTGCTACAGGCGTGCTAACGTCTGGTGTTAGCGTGATCAAAATTAATCAACGCTTGACTGACTGGGATGGCGCTTCAAACCCTATCTCCGAAGTCTTAACCATCAATCAAGACTTTGTCGTTCAAGCAAATGGTAACGCTTTATACATTCAGTTTGCTGATGCTCTTGACGAGTCCAGCGAGTACGTATTCGCGGTGACACAAGACGTGAATGATGTAAACGGTGACCCTATCGGAACCTCTTCTAGCTATGCGGTCGCTAAGTCTAAAGAAGTTAAGTACGAAACTGGCGATCTTGCGCTAGTGCAAGCAGCAACAACAGGAATTGAAGGTATCTTTGGTATAGCCACTCAAGTTGGCTTAGCAAACATTAATCCTGCTGATATCGTTTACTCTTCATGGTTTAGCACTCAGTCTGTTGGTGATACGCTCGCTGCAGTGAAAGGTGTAACGGCAACCGGTTTTTCTACCGGAGCAAACACACTGAACGCTCTGTATAAAAACGATCCAGCAGAAACAGGCATCGAACTATCAACCGCCTACACACTATCTCTGGGGCAAACTCAGGATTTTGTTACGGCATTTGATAGCGATGAAGATTTCGACAAATATTTCTCTTCTTCTCCTGAATTAAAACAGGCGATTAAAGGGCTGTATGCAATGTCTGGTGCTCACGTTAATGTGACCCAAGGCGTGGTTCGCCTGCCTCATTATCTTGAGCAAGGCACAAACTGGAATATGCAGCCGATGGAATCGGCAATGCCAAGTTTAGCTAAAGTAGATGCGTCTATTGAGGACCCAGCCATTCTTGCATCGCTGTTAGAACTTGGAATTGACCCAACTAAGCTCGCTACCGATGTGAGTGAACAGCTTAAGCTTGTTGGAACTGAGCTGCACCTTTCTAATGGTCAACGGTTGGATGAAGAGCGCCTTATTACGCGTTATTCGCCTGTGCCTCAGGTAAAGTCAGTTGAAGATGTTGAAGTGTTACTTTTCACACCTAAAGATGCAGTAGCAAAAGATGTGGTTATCTACCAACACGGCATAACGTCTGCAAAAGAGAACGCCTACGCGTTTGCGTTCAACATGGTGAAAGAAGGGGTCGCTGTAATCGCGATCGACTTACCTATCCATGGAACTCGAAGCCTAGATGATCAGCGTTCGGCTAATGCTGATGTTCTTGCGTACCTGAACCTTTCTAACCTTGCGGTAGCACGTGATAACCTTCGTCAAAGTATTCTTGATGTACTGGGCCTGCGAGCAAGCTTAGTTGTATCAGCGCAAGGTGGGTTGTTAGTTGGCGGCCCTCTTCAAGGTTTTAATCCTGTCGCTGGTTCTCAAGTGAAGATGCTAGGTCACTCGCTTGGTGGTATTGTTGGTGCATCTACCGTCGCAGCAGCAAACAATACACTGGGTTCAGCACAAGCTGATGCTCTGTACACGTTTAGCTCCGCTTCACTGTTTAATTCAGGCGGGCAAATTGGTAATTTGTTACTTGGCTCAGAAAGCTATGGTCCTCAAATTAAGCACAACTTAGCCTATGCAGCTTCTTCTGATTACCGAAGCTATGCCGATGCAAGTTGTTCTGATATTGAAGATAAGAAGTGTTACGAGGCATTTGAGGCAGTTGCAACACCTGAGCAACTTGCCGCTTTGAGTTCTGGGTTCAGTTCATTTATTTATGCCGCACAGACTGCATTGGATACTGTAGATCCATATAGTAACGTCAGCGATCTAACAGCAGGTGGTACTTTATCAACACCATTCTACATGGCTCAAGTCGAAGGTGATGACACAGTACCAAATAGTGTTCCTGGCGCTCCGTTTGCTGGTACTCAACCTTTAGCGGCTAAGTTAGGGCTGAAAGTCGTTAATGCATCAGACACAAGTGTTGTTGGCGGTGCGAGCTTCGTTCAGTTTGGTAGTGATGGTAAGCACAGTACATTTGCTCTGCCGTTAACGACTATTGAACAACCGTACTACTTTGAAATGCAGACTCAAAACGCCGATTTCATTAAAGACAACTCTCTATCCACAGTAACGAATACAACGGTACTAAAATAGAAAGTCATCATCTGCTTAAAACGCCCAGCCCTTTTGCTGGGCGTTTTTATTTGCCCATGATGCAATCCTTTTCGGTGCCTCTGCTATATTTGAAGAGTTGTTGTAGTTCACTAATCTGAAACAAGGAAACTTCTATGCGAGCGTTAGCCGTTGTCGTTACTGCTGTTCTTTTGGTGGCTTGTAGTAGTAGCCAATATCTTATGTCTACCAACGAAGGGAAAATTATCACCTCATACGGAAAGCCAGATTTGAATGAAGAAACCGGCATGTATGAGTATGAGGATGTAGATGGCAAAGAAATGAGTATTTCTCAAGATGAGATAGTACAAATAATAGAACGCTAGACCTCTTGCCTCCCAAGAAGTTGGGAGGCGTTATCCATACGCTTTACAATTTATCGATACTACTGATTCATCATTCAAAACAATTAGCACCATTATTTATATTCTAGATATTATTACTTTAGCCAATATTTTACATCTTCACTCCTTTCAGGTTGGAATATTGTAAAATCTCGCCTTTAATTCTCTAACACCCTTTTATTTCTCAGGATAAAGTGGATAATACCGCCACCCAAAAAACATTACTAAGGTGAGTCCTTATGTCTATCGAAGCTACTCTGCTTGCTCGCTGCGAGTCAAAATGTGAACTGTGTTCTTCTGAATCTCAACTAACTGCTTACGCGGTTCCACCACACGGTAACGTGACTGTTGATACTGCTATTATGGTTTGTGATAAGTGCCATGGTGAGATTGAAGATCCTAAAGACATTAACCATTGGCGTTGCCTAAACGACAGCATGTGGAGTCAGGTTCCTGCAGTACAAGTAACTGCATGGCGCCAACTTACTCGCCTAAACACAGAAAGCTGGGCTCAAGACGCTCTTGACATGATGTACATGGAAGAAGAGCAGATGAACTGGGCTATGAAAGGTATGTCTGCTGATGACAAAACTGTTGACTGCAACGGCACTGAACTTAAGAAAGGTGACGATGTAACAGTAATCAAAGACCTACCAGTTAAAGGTACTAACCAAGTAATCAAACAAGGTACTGTTATTCGTGGTATCAGCCTTGGTGACGATCCTAAACTTGTTTCAGGTAAGGCAAACGGCGGTCAGTCAATGTACGTGATCGCAGAGTACTGCCGCAAGAAGTAATCTCAATATTACTTTTTATGCTAAACGGGGTTCCAGTTGGAACCCCGTTTTCGTATTTATTGAATACAAAAATGCCGGCGATTACGCCGGCATTTTCAATTCGCTTTCCAGTCAGATTAACGGTACATACCGATATCTTTCTGAATATGAGAAGACAAATCTTCTGCGTAGTAACTGCGAGGTGCAGAGTTATCTACAAAAAGAATGTCTAATAGGTGAGCAATCAATCCTTTGAAGTTAACCGCGTAGGTCTTCTTATCCATAGAGGTTGGTAAAGCTACATTTGTCATTTGCATTGCTTGTGCCATGATTGCCTCTCTTTAAAAGCAGTAATTTGTTTTGTTGGTTGTATATTAGTCATTTTTTATCAAAGCAAAAAATGACAAAATTTGGTCATTCAGATTAGTTTTTCTTATAAAACAAATTCATTACAACCTGCTGATATACAAAACCCAAACAAACGCATAATTATGCAAATAAGCGTATCTTTTGTTGAATAACTTGGATTTACGTCTGTAAACCCAAGTTATTCTGTAACATTGCCTTAACCTTAAATTCTTCCTAGCGTTTTAGATTTTACAAAATCACTATGGGTTTTGATTAGTAATTTTAACGCTAACAGTATTGGTTGCTTTGTTCTTATAGATAGAAGCAATAACCGCAGTTGTCATTACTGTAACCAAGAACGTAAGTGACCAAACAGTTGGAATTTCGTATTGTGTGCCCACCAACAGCATTTTCGTACCAATGAACATCATGATTACAGATAGAGCTGGTTTTAGGTACACAAACTTGTCCAACATTGCTTGAAGTACAAAGTACAGAGAACGTAAGCCTAGTAGCGCAAATACGTTAGCAGCCAGTACTAGGAACGGTTCACGTGTTACTGCAAAAATTGCAGGGATCGAATCCAAAGCGAACATTACATCCATCACCGCTATCACACCAACAACGATCAGCATCGGCGTCGCGACCCACATACCTGCTTGTTTCAGGAGCAAATGGTTGCCTTGATACTCATCCGTCACTGGTAAAAACTTGCGAATGAATTGCTCTGGATATGGGTTTACCTCTTCTTCTTCACCTTTATCTCGCGCTAGTTTGATACCTGTCCAGATTAAGAACGCTGCGAATAGGTAAAGGACCCAATGGTATTGTGCAAGTAATTGAGCGCCAACTCCGATCATAATCGCGCGTAGCACAAGTGCACCAATCACACCCCATAATAGAGCACGTGGACGCAAATGCTCTGGCACCTTGTATTGCGCAAAGATAATCGCAAACACAAATAAGTTATCAACGCTTAATGACTTCTCAAGTAAGTAACCTGTTAAGAATGATATCGTTGCTTTCTCGTGAGCATACACGCTATGTGGCGCATAATAATCCCAGAAGAAATAGATAGAGCCTGCAAAGACAAACGCTAGTAAGAACCAAAATATGCTCCAGCCTATTGCCTTTTTCATGGTAATCACGCCGCCACGAGTCTGATAAATATCGAGTGCAACTAAAACCAAGGTAAATAGACCAAATACACCGTACATTGTCAGTGATTCTTGCAGTGGAACAGACTGGGTTAATTGGGTGGTATTTTCGATAAGAGACATGCTTCCTCCCATGCGGAAGGACATTATTCGGGCTGACCTTCCGCAAACAATACAAACCAGCAGTTACATTACCCATGTATCTGCTAGCCAATGAATGCGTTGGTCTCGTTGAAGTGATCACGTGACGAATCAAGTGACACCTTTATTTACCGGATAAGCTGATGCTTAACGAGATGACGATAAATAAACTTGCGCTAACTACTCCCCAAACGCCGCCATCATACGCCTGCTCTGAGCATTGTCCAACAAAAAAAACTTATGAATACAAATAACTAAACGATTAAGTCAGATAGTATTACCCATGATAATAAGTTCAATAAAAAAGGAGCACCTATGTGCTCCTTTCTTGTCGAATGCTTGGTCTTTATAAGCCCGTCAGTGGTACAAAGTAAACCAATGTTGACCAAACAGTAACCCATGCAACTACAACTGCTGCATCAGCCCAATCGCTATTCCACATACTCTCTTCCTCTTACTCGCATGTGCAATAAAACTTAGGCAAAAAAGATACCAATTCGCGCTATTGGATTTCTTGGGAGTAAAGTTTGTGACTTTGGTTCAAACAGTTTGGCTCGTCCGTCAGTAGCTCGATAAAGCAATCAGCCATTGAAAGATTGCTAACAAAACCTTCGTCTTTCATATCTAACAACGCTTCATAACCCTCTTTGCCTTTCATCGTGTAGGCAGAAGAAGCGCCGCGATACCAAGCCTCATCCTGAATCTCGCACCAACGCTTACCATCAAATATTTCTAGGTTTTTAATGCGTTGCCCTTTTGGTGCATCGCCTTGGTAATCAAAACTCAAATTATGTGTATATGGATAACTCCCAGAGCCTGTCCCTTCAACACCATTATTAAGTGCGTTATTGATCGCTCCTTCTAATGCCAAGCGAATTACACCCCCTCGGACGTCATAGCACCCAATAGGAACGGCAAAGGGCAACAATCGTCCGGCAACATCCGCCACGGTAATGTTCCCTGGGTTTAGAGACGTACGTACGCCTCCCGCATTGTGAATGGCAAAATCAACATTGTGGCCCCTTTTGTTTAGCGCATATAAAAATGAACGTGCGACAGCAGGAGCCAGTTCACTACCACCAAACTCATCCGGTATTCGAATGTGACGCTTTTTATCTGTGACATTCGCAATCACTTGAGATTGAAGTTGACGAACTCGGGGAATATATTTGTCATTCATGATTGCTTGCGTTTCGGGGTGTTTTTTACAGACAACCACGTTTGGCTGACCATGTATAAAGTCACACGCCTCTTCAAACACGCCTTGGTCAAGTTGCTCATTTAGAGTCGAGTCCCAGAAGATTCGACGCCCTAACAACAACTCATTTTGACCGCTGAGCATGGTCGCCTTACCGTTTGCATCAAATTCAAGCACACAGTGCCCCATGGTTAATGCATGAAAACCAGCTTGTACCACGTAGGTGTCGTTGACCTTGGTACCATAAGGATCGTCTTCACCGAGACCTATAGCAGAAAAGTCACCCTGTAACCTATGACTATGGCCGCCAACAATGATGCCAATGCCATTAACTTTAGCAGCGAGTTCTAAATCACCTTCGTAACCTAAGTGACTGAGTAGGATAATATTGTTGATTCCCGCTTGATGAATTTGTTCAACGGTATGTCTTGCGGTTTCAACAGCAGAAATAAATGGAGTATCTACATCTGGGTTCGCAATGTCGCTCATCTTGTCGATAGACAAGCCAAAGATGGCAACTTTCTCTCCGTTGAATTCTTTAACAAGATATTGAGCGCTTTGAGTCTCACTGTCGAAGCTCAATACATTGTCGCAGTCACTCATGCGGTGATCTTTGGTTGGCAGTTCATTTGATAAGTCCCAGTTGCCCGCCAGTAATGGGAAGTTAGTACGCTGGCAAAATAGAGCAACAGGCTCGTTACCCATATCAAGTTCATGATTACCTAACGCCATCGCATCAATGTTAAGGGCATTTAGCAGGTCGGCGTTCGCTTTTCCCTTAAACAGTGAGAAATAAAGGGTACCTTGGAAGCAGTCACCAGCATGAAGAAATAACATACCCTGCCCTTGGCGTAATGCGTCATCTCGAAGTTGTTCAACACGCGTAGCGATACGTGAAAATCCACCAGCGCTGACATAAGGTTCTAGTGTACGTTCTTTATCAATGTTGAGTTTTAGCTGTAATGACGTTGGCTCAAAGTAGGAATGAGTGTCATTGATGTGTGCCAGTTTGATTCTGACTGACTTATGATTTTTATTCATCGTCATCTTCTCTCTTTTCATTCCTTTTAATTATTAGAACTGAATCATGACAGAATCATGAATTTTATGAAACAGAGAAATTGTCATTTCATTTTAACGTGATCAAGATGCATGTAGCGTACAAGCTTGAAAGCGACTTTACGCCGAAACGGTCTGTATTCATAGGGTGAATGCTCTTAAATTTGTGAACTGAGCTTAACTTGCCTAGATCAATTTCATATATGCTTAAGAGAAGCGAAAGAACCCTCGATAATTCAAATAATTGCAAGGAGGAGTGAGATGAGACTAGAACGCATCGAAATCTCTGGGTTTAGAGGCATCAAACGCCTTTCACTCTCTTTTGACGAACTGACTACCTTAATAGGTGAGAATACTTGGGGTAAATCATCCCTTCTTGACGCCCTGTCTCTTGCCTTACCTGCAAACGGTTCGCTCTATCAATTCGAAATGACCGACTTTCATGTCGACTATGCTATCTCGCATCCGCAAACCCAGCACCTCCAAATAGTTCTCTGCTTCAAAGCTCAAGATAAGCACGAAGCAAATGCCGGACGTTATCGACGAATTAAACCGACATGGTGTATCAATGAAGATAACGAGCATGTTATCTATTACAGATTAAGCGCAACGCGAGATGGGCACCACATCACTACCAAATACGCCTTCTTGGATTGTAATGGCGAGCCAAAACAACTACACCATTCAGAAAAGTTGGCCGTCGAATTAATGACATTGCATCCTGTCATTAGACTTCGTGACTCTCGCCGCTTCCCACAACAAAATCATGTCAATGGGGATAGCAAAAACGCGCGTATAGAAAAACGAATTGATAATACTTGTCGACGTCTTTTTGCCATGCCTGGCCACGTAAACAAAGGTGAAGTTCGCAGTAGCCTAGACTCAATGCACACTTTAGTAGAGCACTACTTTGCATTCCGCAGTGTTAAAAAGGGTAACCCTAGAAAGCCCCGCGACGGCCTGTTCTATGCAAGTCCCTCTGCAGAAAAGGGGCTATCACAGTTTTTGAGAGAGACGAATAACAAACAAACACGACTGTTATTGATGGGGCTGCTCAACGCCTATTTGCAAGCCAAAGGACCTAATGATCTTAGACGGTGTGCAAGACCGATACTAACCATCGAAGATCCGGAAGGTCGGTTACATCCAACTCACCTGTCAAGGGCATGGGGATTACTTCAATTGCTACCTATGCAAAAGATCCTCACCACTAATAGTGCACGTTTGCTTGGTTCAGTACCTCTAGCATCTATTCGTCGTCTGGTTCGCTTATCTGATCGAACCATGGCCCTTTCATTGAACACAAATCGATTCAGCGTCGATCAATTACGGCGAATCGGTTTCCATATCCGCTTCCATAGAGCTGGCGCGCTTTTCGCTCGTTGCTGGCTGTTGGTTGAAGGCGAAACAGAAGTATGGTTGTTTAATGAACTCGCGAGACAATGTGGTTATGACTTAGCGGCTGAAGGCGTTCAAATTGTTGAGTTTGCTCAATCTGGTTTGAAATCCCTGGTCAAAGTTGCGCAAGAGTTCGGCATCGACTGGCATGTTGTCACGGATGGTGATCCTGCGGGCAAAAAATACGCTAATACTGTGCGCGCTCACCTAGGTCACGATCAAGAGCGCCATCGTCTAACAGAGTTACCAGATCGAGATATTGAACACTTCCTTTATAATAACGGGTTTGAAATTTTCTTTAAGGACATCATCAAAGTTCCTCATGAACACCCTATTCCGGCGAAAAAAGTGATTAATAGAGTATTGAAAAAACACGCGAAGCCCGATTTAGCGTTGGCGATTGTGGCTCATTGTGAAGAAAAAGGTATGGAGTGCATTCCAGTCTTGTTACGTTGGACACTGAAACGTGTGGTCACCATGGCGAACGGGAACACGTAGATATCTAAGTAACGTGCAAAAAAAAGCACACCAATTTGGTGTGCTCGTATCAAGAATCAGTAATTTTGATTAACTGTATTGAACGGGATAAGTTTCAATACACAGCGGATACAAATAAGATCGGGGGTTCACTACTGCACTTGCTCAGCGAGCGAAGAAGTAGCGGCTGATTTCGCATGTAACCAAAGTCCTGTTGCTTTCATTAAATAACCAAATACGCCACCTAAGATCAGCGATGGCACAACAAGTTGCCAATTGCCGTCTGCAGCAAAAGTCGCGCATGAGCCAATAAAAGTACCAGGAATGTACGCTAACCAAGCTTGCTTAGCTTGAATACACATGAAGAACGCAACAACAGCAGTAATTACGTAACCGATAATCTCTAAACCTACATACGTTGAGCCATAGATAATAACCATTGCCCAAAATACGCCTGTCATATTGGTGATTAAGCTCTCGGCTAACCCTTTCAAGCCACTTGTCGGGGAGGCAAAGTAGCTTGTACAGCCAAGAAAGCCTGCCCAAGATAACAAACCAAGGGAAATAGCGATCCAGCCCCATACGCCAGAGAGAATGCCAGTGGTAATCGAAATTGCTAAAAGTGTGGTCATGGTATTCTTGCCCGCTTTGCTCGTTTCGTACCGTTATGGTTCGAAAACTGCCTTCATACATTGAAATCAGGTAATCAATACTAGGCACATAACCACAACACTTCGGTGATCAAGATCTCATTAATATCTCACTACGTTGCATGTTTTACACGTATTATTTGACGCAACCGATAAATCAACAGATTTCGAAAATAATAAAATCACAACAAATTTAGCAAAAACCATAAAAAAGGCCCTACAAAACGCAGAGCCTATTCCAGAAATCAACCATTCTATTTTGAATATCATCTAAAGAACGGAAGGTTTGCCCTTCATCATTCTTAATCCTTCTCGTTTAATGCAGTCCACAAGTGGATTTTCAGCCATATCTGCTCGCCAGATAAACGAAAGGGTTCGATCCATTTTCAAGTCTGGCACGTTTAACGCCACCAGTTCACCCGCTTCAATGTAGCGCTCAACGTCTAGGTAAGGAAGACAAGTTAAATATTGTCCGTTGGCGACTAAGCTTCGTAACACAGGAACGTGTTCATACTCACGCCACACGTCCAAATCTTCAATCAAGTGGTGAATGGAACTATCAAATATCTTGCGCGTACCCGAGCCGTGTTCACGTAAAACCCATTTCGCTTGTTCTAGTTGTGCCAAACTCACTGAAGTATTACGAGCAAACGGATGGTGGGAAGCTGCGACAACAGTAAGATGGTCACGACACCAAATGTCTTGGTGCAAACGGTTATCGTCACAACGGCCTTCAATCACGCCTAAGTCATATTTGTAATCCAGTACGCCATCGATGACTGCTTGCGTACTTTGCACACCTAACGAAATACGCATCTCTGGAAAATCGTTATCAATGATACTGATAAGGTCAGGAACAAGGTGTTCTGCTGGAGTTTGACTCGCCCCAAGTCTGATTTCACCACTTAATAAATGTTGCTCGTAAAACCCCATTTCTATCTGGAGTGCATCCTGCAATAAACGTTTTGCTTTTGGCCTTAACCACATCCCCCAATGGGTTAAGGCCATTTGCTTGCCTTGCCTTTCAAACAAAGGCCTGCCAAGCATTTTTTCCAACTGTGCAAGCGACATACTCGTCGCTGATTGCGTAAGTGCTAATTTGTCCGCAGCTTGACTGACACTACCTGTGTCTGCAACCGCATCAAACACTGCTAATTGCTTTAATGAGTAACGCAATCTGTTCTCCCTAAAAAATGAGTATTTCAAATACTCTTTGACTCTCTAATGCACCGCTTAATAAGCAATAAGGTTCATTTTACCTCTATTAAAAATCTTATCAAATAATTTGATGAGGATTCTAAATATTATCAATTTTACCTGTACCTCTGAGCGCCCTATTCTGGATTTGCGGTTCGGGAACACCGCAACACAAAAAATATAACTACTTCATTTTCGGGTACTAAAACGTCTCGATTTCACTAACTAAGGAGTTTTTATGGAACCACAAACTAAGGAGTCATTATGGCGGTGACCAACGCTCAAAATCACCAGTATTTCTCACCAAAAGAAATGATGGCTGAAGCTGAGAAGTTTGCACTAAGTAAAGCAAACAAAACCAGTAGCATGACACTAGGCTTAGCGATCATGGCTGGTGCATTCATCGGTCTTGCTTTCTTGTTTTACATCACTGTGACAACAGGCAGCGCAGACGCAGGTTGGGGACTTAGCCGTCTTGCTGGTGGTTTGGCGTTCAGTATGGGGTTGATACTCATCGTAATTTGCGGTGGCGAGCTATTTACCAGTTCAGTGCTTTCAAGCATCTCGTGGGCAAACAAACAAATCTCGTTCGGCAAAATGCTGTCAATTTGGGGCAAAGTCTATGTTGGTAACTTTATTGGGGCAATGTTTCTACTTGCGCTAGTAAGTGCTGCTGGTCTGTACCAAATGGATGCAGGTCAATGGGGTCTAAACGCACTGAACATCGCGCAACACAAATTACACCACACCTTAGTTCAAGCTTTTGCTCTGGGTATTCTGTGTAACCTATTGGTTTGTCTTGCTATCTGGCTAACGTTTAGCAGTGCCAACGCAATGACTAAAGCAGCAATGACGATTCTGCCAGTAGCAATGTTCGTTAGCAGTGGTTTTGAGCACTGTGTGGCAAACATGTTCATGGTACCGCTTGGCATCGTTATCGCAAACTTCGCACCGGAATCATTTTGGGCGTCAGTCGGCGTTTCTGCTTCTCACTACGCAGATTTGAACGTTGGCCACTTTATCACTGCAAACCTTATTCCAGTGACACTTGGCAACATTGTTGGCGGCGCAGTCCTTGTTGGTCTAGCAAACTGGTGCATCTACCGTCGACCAGAACTAAAAGCAGCAAAAGTTACTTCAATTACAAACACTACAAACATCACGTCAGTTAAGGAATTCACTATGAAAAACGCATCTATCGTAAAAGAAATCATGAACCCAACACCAGTTACACTAAGTGTTGAAATGCCAGTATCAACTGCACTAGATACCCTATTAGACAACAATCTAAACAGTGCACCAGTTGTTGATATTGAAAACCGCCTTGTAGGTTTCTTCTCTGCTCACGATGTTATGGTTGAATTGTGGTGTCAAGATTACATCCCAGCTCAAGAACAAAAAGTCGTAGACTTGATGAGCCGTGATGTTGTGGCAATCGATGCAGGTGACCGTTTGGTGGACGTAGTTGAGTTCCTGTGTATCGACAAAGAACAACTATACCCAACAACAAGCATGGGAATGGCGACTCGCTTGACTTCTCTTTCTCTAGAAGAGCGTGCTAAGAGCATCAAAGTAAGCAAACCTCAAGTCCTTCCTGTACTAGAAAATGGTGTAATGGTAGGCGTGGTAACACGTTGTGAAGTTCTTAAAGCTCTTCGCCCTGTATATGGCGAGCGTCTAAACCTAGTTGAAGACAAAGTACTAGAAACGGCATAAACAAATAATAACTGACAATAAAAGTTGGCACTAAAAAAAGCGCTCTAATCAGAGCGCTTTCTTCATTTACGCGATAAGGAGGGAGAAATTACTTCTTAACACCTTCAATGTGCAGCTCCATATCAACGTAGCTAGAAGAACCCATTACCGGGATTTCAAAATCAGCAAGCTCTAGACGAGTTTGGCCAATGAAGCCCGCACGCTCACCACCCCATGGGTCGTTACCCGCACCAACAAATTCTGCTTCGATCGTGATTGGTTTAGTCACACCGTGGAGTGTTAGATCACCAGTCACATTCAACTTACCGTCACCTTTATCTACGACCTTAGTACTCTTGAACGTTGCTTCTTTGTATTTACCTGCGTCGATGAAGTCTCCACTACGGATGTGCTTATCACGTTCAGCGTGGTTAGAATCAAGGCTTGTGGTATCAACCACTACGTTCACTTTAGAGTCAGCGATGTTGTTTTCATCAAAAGAAAAGTCACCAGAAAATGTGTTAAAACGGCCTTTGATGAAACTGTACCCTAAGTGACTAACTTTAAAGTTGATAGATGCGTGAGCGCCTTTCGTATCGATAACATAATCTGCAGCGTTAGCACCAAACGGTAGTGCCATTGCAATAGCTAATCCTGTAGCGAAAAGTGACTTTTTCATTTTGAAGCTCCTAACATTTTTCTTAATGTGTTGTCTTTATCGATAATGTGATGTTTGAGTGCAGCAGCGGCGTGCAAACCAGCCATTAGGATCACAGCCCAAGCCGCATAGAAGTGAATTTCACCTGCAATATCTGATTGACCAGGAAATAACTCCCCTGCACCAGGTACCGTAAACCAATTAAATACTTCGATACCGCGACCATCAGATGTTGAGATGAGGTAACCTGAAATAAAGATAGTGATAAGCAATAGATACATCACACCATGCGCAGCTTTTGCCGCGACCACTTCATAAGGTTTCCCTTCCACTTTTGGTGACGCCGTCACATGTTTCCATACGATGCGCGCTAAAGTGAGTATTGCGAGTAGAATGCCCACAGAGCGGTGATAATGTGGTGCCGTACGATACCATTCGCTGTAGTAGCTAAGGTCGACCATCCACAACCCCACAGCAAACAAACCGATGATACAAAGTGCTGATAGCCAATGCATAAATCGCGCAGGTAGATTGTAGTTCTTTACCAGTGTTTCCATCTCACGTTCCTAGATATGTTCCTAAGTTGATGTTGAGCAAGAAACACAACATTAACTTATTTACCTTGTGTGAAACAGATTATTTACCATCCTTTACATCTAACCAATATAACTCGTTAAAACAACTTGTTCGAAAAATTTGAAGGAACTTAAAACCGTTTGTAAAACGGAAACTTAGAGTTGGACTTCTTGTTCTATTTCATACAACTCATCACTCATTTCTAGCATGCGTCTTTCGATTACTGCTTTTGCGTCTTCAATCCCTTTGTTGTAATAGATTGGAGCCAGTTTCTCCGTAATGAAATCAATCAAAAACTCGCTGTCGAACTGGCCAATCTCAACGCTCAGTTCATCTTGCATATAATCTTGAATGACTACAGCTAGGGTTTCTTTTTGTGCTCTTTCTAGTTTAATCATATATATCTCGCGTAACTCTATTCTCAATTTTGATGTTTAGATCAAGAAGTTGCCGATCTCAATTAGTCTATCCTGAAAAGACTATGCTAACCTTTTGCCGTCCTAATTTGTAACCGTTAAGGGAATATACTTGCTACTCGACTTAGTTATCCAAAGCGTCAATGATTTTCAAGACGATTGTCTTAAGCTGTGTGAGAAGCATTACCCAGCGGTACATAATCAGGGCATGAGTGAACACCACCTCGGTATTGCGTTTGCTCGTCGTATGGAACATACGCTTTCACATTTTGGTCATAACAGCGTGATCAAATCCTTAGAGGTGCTCGACACTCCAGAACAGCCTCACCACTACCGAATTTCATCAGAAATAGGCACTGTATGGGTGTTAACTCATCACTTAGTCAGTGCGGGGAAGGCATGCCGTGAAAACTTATTGTCTTCTATCACAGAGTGGCAAAGCGAATATGGTTATGCCCTTCAGCCAAATGACCTGTTACTGCTGGTAAGTGATCATTGGATTAGCCGAAGCAAAACAAGTAGAGAGTTGCTGCATTGGTGGATGGGGGAACTTCCAGATTCAATAAATGAATACACAGAGCAAGGAATAACCTTGTACACGAGTGAGTCTCAATTAACCCACTCCCTAGACTCACGCTTTGGTATCAGCCCGTGCTATATCAAGTTTGGGCACCCGCTAAGACGATCAAACAAAGAACAGCTCATTAGAAAGTACCTCCAACTGTATGCGGTTTTACAGTGGTGAAGCTCATAAAATGACATTGTCACTATCACATTTGTCATCATGAAGTTTGAAACGGCTCGATATTTCTAATCATCTCTTACGACATGACTTGCTAACTGTAATAACAATCTATTAGATAAAGATTATTGGCGAAAAATAAGTAACTCTCATACTTAAAAGTCTTTTTAAAATAAGCAGTTGGCTTAGGTTTACGTAATAATGATGAGCATACAGCAACTAGTCAGTTGCATTTATAAACAATTAGACGGGCAGTTTGTTGCGAAGTACAAACATCTTACTTTGCGGAGTGTCTTTCAACCCATATATCAGAATGAGTTGAAGATCGTTGGTCTCGAGGCTCTAGTGAGAATCTCAAATAAAGACGGGTTGATGATACGACCTGATGCTTTTTTTCATTCAAACACCGTTAAAGAAAGTGATCAACTCAATGTTGAACGCTTAAGTCGACTTATACATATCCAAAACTTCGGTCAATCCAGATTTCACGCCAAAAAACTGTTTTTAAACGTACTCCCAAAAGCCGCAGAAATGCTGGCACTGGATCGCTCCTACTACAACCTATTGAAGAAAACTCTCAAGCAAGCAGGTGTTCAAAAACAACAAGTTGTGATGGAGCTCGTCGAAGTGGATGCAAGTAGCGAAGCGACACTTCACCATGCAACGAGAAAACTAGGTCATAGCGGTTATATGCTGGCGATTGATGATTACGGAATAAATGCGTCAACCAAAGAACGGGCCAAGAGTGTCAAACCGCACATTATCAAACTCGACCGATCGCTGTTGTTACAGTACGAAAATGGTGATAGCCAGAAACTGACACAAGCACTTACTCTAGCGAGGGAAATCAACTCAAAAACGGTTATCGAAGGAATTGAAACCGAGCATCAACTTAATTTAATGAAAAAACTCGGTTTCGATATGTATCAAGGTTACTTATTGGCTATGCCGCAAACGCTTGAAGCGCACCAAGAAGCAAAGACAGCGTAATCAGGGTTACTGATATCTTCCATCACCTTTTCTAACGGCGGTTTTTACCACGGTTTTTGTGGATAGCTAACTTAGCTTTTAGCTTACGTTTTTCTGCAGAACGGCTCTTACGACGGCCACCACCATTGTGCTCAGGCTCAACCTCTTCGATTAAGCTTGGTTCAAAACCTTCTAACCATTCTTGTGGTAAACGTTGATCAAGTAGATTTTCAATCGCATGCAACAGATATTCTTCATCTCGGCTCATTAAAGAGACTGCCAAGCCCGATTTACCAGCGCGTCCAGTACGGCCGATACGATGAACGTAGTCTTCAGCTTTAAATGGCATATCGAAGTTAATTACTTGCTCAAGTTGCTGAATATCTAAACCACGAGCCGCTACATCGGTTGCGATTAACGCACGTACTTTACCTTCTTTGAACTCATCAAGTGCACGTTGGCGAGCCCCTTGAGATTTATCACCGTTGATCGACACTGCTTTGATGCCATCCAACTTAAGCTCTTTAGCGAGTTCGTCACTGCCTTGCTTGGTTTTTGTAAATACCAATACTTGCTGCCAGTTTCGTGAGCCAATCAAATACGCTAGCAGTTCACGCTTACGTTTTTTATCCACTGGGTAAACCATTTGCTTCACAGTTTCAGCAGTAGTATTTGCAGGAGACACTTCCACTTCAACTGGCGCATCCATAAGCTTATATGCGATGGTCTTAATACGTTTCTCGAATGTTGCAGAGAACAGCATTGTCTGCTTAGTTTGCGGTAAGCGACGAAGAATGCGCTGTAGATCTGGCCAAAAACCCATATCCAACATACGGTCCGCTTCATCCAAAACAAGAATGCCCGTTTTTGAGATGTTTACATTGCCGTTAAACAAGTGGTCAAGCAAGCGGCCTGGCGTTGCAATAAGAATATCCGCGCCCTCTTCCAGCTTGTTTTTTTGAACACCAATACTAGTACCACCATAAACACAAACAATCTTAAGGTCAGTGCTTGTTGCGTACTGAGTAAGGTTATCCATTACTTGCTGAGCGAGCTCTCGTGTGGGAACAAGAATCAACGCTTGTGGCGTGCGATTACGTTTCTGTTGCAGAACAGTTTGGATTATGGGCAAACCAAACGCAGCCGTCTTACCGGTCCCCGTTTGCGCAGCAGCAAGTAGGTCTTTTCCTTCTAACACGTGTGGAATCGACTTTTCTTGAACGGGTGTCGGGGTGACGATATTCAAACCACTCAGGGTATCAATCAGCTGTTGCTCAATGCCAAGGTCAGCAAAATTAACGGACATGGTAAACCTCATAATTTTTGGAGCGCAGAGTTTACCAGAGCCCCTATTTGCATACTACCTTTAGCCGATTAGAAGCTATGAATTTATTAATTGTTGATGAAATTCAACGGATTGATGCAGGACATCTAGATAGAGCTCTGAAAACTGAGCTTCTAGCTGCGCATACTCGTTGTCCAAAACGGGAAATGTCGTTGTAAGGTCTGCCATACGAGCTGACCTTTGAGACATTCGATGAAGCGCAAACTCGATGTTTTCTAAGTTTTGATAGGACTGTAACCCCCCCCATCCCACATTCGGCTATGGAGCAATAGAAAGCGTGGTGGTAAATCGTCTGAAATTTGGTCGTTCACTTGCTGATAAGCATAACAAACAAAGGAATCTAACGATTGCTCACTAAATGAATGCCAATGCTTGGCTAAACAGTGATCCCAGAACATGTCGAGTGCGATGGGCGCAAAACGTCGAGCCACACCGGTGAAATGTGTTTTACATTCTTGCACTATGGCGTGATGATCGGTAATGCGGTCAACAAAGCGATGAAGTTTGATGCCATTGGATATATCAGTTTGATACTGCTTGCTTGGATCTCCCTTTACGAAATCTCCAAGCAAGTTTCCCATTAAATGGCTATTACAGTGGTCTGCAATATGCAGGTGGGCTAGAAAGTTCATTAGACGCTGTGAGTGGCCTTTTGGCTCGTCTTACATGAACTTAGTATAACGTCTGTTGTGACGCGGTGAGAGTACAAATTGTACTTATTCGGCTTCGTCTTCTGAGCCAATGTAGTCCGACAAGATAATACCGATCTCAAGAGCATCAAGCATCTCTAGGCATTCGTCGTTTTGGTATTGGTCGCTCATTGTGACCTCCTTTGTTTATATCTCCTGAAGCAAACATGCTTCCATTTTTACCGCCATATCTCTTCTTTGTTGATGACAGTAACTCCTTTTTATAGCCTTTATATGACACATTCATGACAGCGAGAAGTAAAGATTTAGAAAGCTATGACAGGAATCATAAGTAAACGTTTGCGATAAGAGCTCAAAAATCGCGTTAGTTGTCATTTTTCCTTCCCATCTTCAATCTGACGTTAGCAACCATTCGTAATTTGATTGCTTAACAACTGGTATAGTCCCCCACAAATTACTACTCAATCATTTGCACTTTCCATTTTATTAAATGGCTCAATTTATTAGAATGAAATACTGTTATATGCGATCTAAGATCGCATTTATTGAAATCCACTAACTAGTTGTTACATAATTTGCTGCGCTCCATCGCATATTTTGTTTCGATATACCTTTAACTTTAACCACCTCCCCCCAACCATCTCAAATGGAGCAACGAATGAGAGAAGTTGAGTTTAGAACCATAGATCGGCTCTTTATCAAAATGTCGATCAACGACAAAATGTGGGTCATATTCTTAATGTTCTTCGTGACATTGACGTCACTCGCAACCACTAGGTATTTCAACGAAGTTGAACAATTTGAAAATCACGCAGTTGAACTAGCTCAAAGTAAACTTGAAGGCATTATTTCTTCAAATGGCGACTCCGTACCAAATGTATCTGGCCTAACTCAGGTGAGCACACATAACGGTTCGTCTTTTATTAATGGTATTACCACCGTATCAGGTCAGCTCGATAACGGCCAAAATGTACAGTTGACCATCAATAGCAGTAAACGGTATGAAGATGCCAAGGCTGATGCCCTATTCACTTTCTTTATCAGTTACCTTTGGGCTATTCCATTTGGTATCTTTATTTACTGGGTTGCGACCTTCTTAGGTGGTGCACTTTGGGTGCTTTACACGACAACTGAAAAAATCGGTAATGGTGACCTGACTTCACGACTTGGCTTCCACCCTGGTCGTGATGAATTTGGTACGATTGGTTGCGCGCTCGATAAATCGATGGATACTCTTTCAGAGTTGGTGGATAACGTAAAGGACAACGCCAATACACTTAGTGAAACATCCTCCGCTTTTGAGCAGGACATGAAACTAAGCGAAACTCAAATCACACAGCAGTATCAATCTCTTGATTCAGTAGCGACCGCTATGGAAGAAATGACAGCATCCTCAAATGAAGTCTCTTCTATTGCTCAAAACGCAATGCAACGCTCTGAACAAGACAGCCACCAAATTGATAGCAGTCGTCAACGCGTGCAGTCCGTAATTTCTGAAATTGAAACCCTTTCTAGTTACATTGAGCAAGCGTCAAGTTCTGTCACTAGCCTGAATGAGAACACAACTCAGATTAATGAGGTGATTACAACAATCAATGCTATTTCAGAACAAACCAACCTTCTTGCGCTGAACGCGGCGATTGAAGCAGCTCGCGCAGGTGAACAAGGGCGTGGTTTTGCAGTTGTTGCCGACGAGGTTCGTACGCTCGCAAGCAGAACTCAGCAGGCAACTGTAGAGATTCAGGCAATGATTGAAAAGTTACAATCAGAAAGCCAAAATATCGCTTCAATCACGCAGCAAACAGTAAAACAAGCGCAAACAAGCAGCCAGTTGATTGATGAAATTGGTCAAGATGTACAATCTATAGCGGATTCAGCTCGTTCATTGATGGATATGAGTATTCAGATCTCAACTTCAGCAGAAGAGCAAAGTGCTGTCGCTAATGATATCGCGTCTGAATTATCTGACATTCGAACCCAATCAAATACCATCAAAGACGTTGCCGAGCAATCGACTGTCGGTGTAGCAAACCTTACTCAAGCGTCTGTTTCGCTTGGTAAGATATTAGAACGCTACCGAACAGCATAGAGATTTGTATATAAATAGGGCTCCCAATTGGAGCCCTTCTTTTATCTACAACACTTGTACTCTAAAAAACAGTCGATAAAAGACAGGAACAACACATAATGTAAGTATTGTTCCAACTGCCACCCCAAACATCAAAACGATAGCCATTGAACACAGGAACTTACCTCACCGCCTGATATCGCAATGCAAGTCAAACCGAGCATCTAATTAAAAGCGAATTGGTTGTTATCTTCCAATCTTAGATTTGGAGCGGCATCAACTTGAAGTGGCGTCACTCCACTTTTGTAGACTAGAAAATAGCTGTAAGGCGTAATGAGAAAGTAGATCATTTCACAAAGAATTCGTCAATTAATAGAATTCACTGTACATTAACAAGATGACATTCTGCACCACAAACGGAATGATATACTTTGAAGTGAGTCTCAATTAAATTAGACTCTTGTTCAAAGATCGTTCAAATACGTTTTGATTGGGCTATTCTCGAAGTGTCAACATTGAATTGCTGCTGGTGACTTTATGAAAAAAAAAGAATATAAGAATAATTTAGAAGAACTAAACTGTCCCCTTTGCCAAGGTGACGAATATATTATTTCCAGTGATGGAGAAAAGTTTACATGTGCCGCATGTGGCTTCCACACAAGAAACTTTTCATCCGTTCAGTGCCTTCATCAAACGCCTTTGATACAATCGAAATTCAAGCACATTCACACTCTCAGCAAAATTTGCCATTAGATCATAAACAAACAATTTGCTCTTTGAGTTCTTCTAAATGGTGCACACGAATGACACGTTCGTCTTCAACTAGGTTGATTGGTGCGCCATTATACAGTTGAACCGTTTTGATTCCCGCGTTCAAACCTGCCTCAATCCCTTTGGGAGTATCGTCGACGTACAGACATTCGCTAGGAAGAAATCCCATATTCATTGCGCTGTAAAGAACAAGATCCGGCTCTGGCTTCCAACTATTCGCATCAAACGCTGAAAATACCTTTCCTTTGAATGCTCGCAATAACCCTGTAAGCTCCAGTGAAAATTCAATCTTGTCTTTGGGGCCATTAGAAGCCACACAATACTCAATCCCCTTGTCGTTTAAGTATTCAATCAGCTCTTTAGCACCTTGCATTGGCTCAAGATTACGAACAAATAGCTCTTTTACTTGTTCACGATACTGTGGTTCAAGAACATCCAGTGAAACACGCAATCCCGCACGTTGTTTTGCATCACTCAAAATATCAGCTAACTTGCCACCTTTAAAGTGCGCGACACAGTCATCGAAGGGGATTTCAACGTTGTAGTGACTGAAAACGTTGACCAAAGCTTGGCAACACAACCTTTCGCTATCTACCAATGTGCCATCACAATCGAAAATGACACATTTGACACTATTTATCGCCATGACGTTCTCCCAAAATCACTGTACATTTTCGTTATAATAAACTTTAGATGTACTTCTGATTCTATTGCCGATATTCAAAATCGACTTAATTATTTTTACTAAAAATGTAATCCCATGATATTTAAGTTTAGAAATCTTTAAACGATATAGTTTGCATTTTCTGTAAATTAGTGGTGAAAATTAGGAAAATTCTGGACAAGATCACCGATTTGTTTTCTGTAGCCTTAATTAGTGAGATCTCTATCCGTAGAAAGGCTGGTGATGCTCTCAAAATCAGGATGCATATTTCGAACTTCTACAAAATCATCTAGATTATCCAATAGCAATTGGCACAAAAATGGGTCGAACTGCCACCCTCTTTCTTTTTCGAACAGCTCAATAACCTCTTGAATGCTCCATGCTCTCTTGTAGCAGCGCTCACTCAACAGTGCATCAAAGACGTCCACAATTGCGGTGATTCGTGCAAATAGGTGAATATTCTCACCTCTAAGACCGTTCGGGTACCCATTTCCATCCCAGCGTTCATGGTGCTCATGAGCAACAATTGCTGCTAGTTTCGTTACATCACCTTCTTTGGTGTTGAGTAAATCAAATCCCTTCGTAGTGTGAAGCTTCATCACTTCCCATTCATCTGGAGTGAGAGGCCCGCATTTATCCAAAATAGACTCTGGAACAGATATTTTCCCAACGTCGTGCATTGGAGAAATGATCTCTATCATTTCTATTTCACGATGACTCAATCCGCACAGCTCTGCCAATTTTGCAGATAGTTTTGCAACTCGCTTAACGTGGTTACCCGTCTCTCCCGAACGAGATTCAATCGCTTCACCTAATACGTGTATCATCTCTTTTTGAACACTCAAGGTCCTTTTTTGTAGAACCACTATTTTACGGTTCTTTCTGTCAATTTCTTTTCGTTGACGAATAACCATAAACTGAACCACGACAATTAAAGAGAGCACACCAATAATCGCACCTACAACTAATAGGGTTTTGTAATTTATCGTTATTAGCGGCGCTGGTTTGTTGATTATTTTTGCCGATTTCGGTATCAAATAGCGGCTGATGCGGTACTTCTCTATTGCAACATAATCAAGCACCGCTTCAGTAACAGGTTGCTCTTTTAGAGTTGGTAAGAGCGACAAACCGACCTTACCAGCCATCATTTCTGCAGCTTCAAATCCAAAGTTTTTAGAGCGGTTTAAATAACCTCCAAGAATGCCCGGCTCGCCTAAATAGTGCTCCCAAAACACAAAGACAGGAGCAGCACTTGAGGCACCAATGACATGAGATATTTCTTGGTAAGTGTGGTATTTACCTTTGTTTGTCTCAGTATTGTAGTGAGTGAGCAATACCGCATCATCCGGTGAGATATGCTGCAAAAACTCAGCGGTCTCGCTCAACGTCCTATTACGAATTTCCACTACGTTGATTTGTGGAAAATGGTTCATATGCTCGACTACGCGTTGACGAATATGTTCACTTGTTATGCTGCGATCAGCCAAATAGTAAAGATTCTTGATTTTGGGGCGCAACTTAATAATTAAATTGATATTTTCATCAATGCGATCAACCTCATATAGCACACTGCCATTGGTGGAAACGTTAGCTAATGTCGCTTTTAAGTTATTGATTCCGACTGCAACTATTGGAGTCTTGCGCTCAGGATTAGGATAGTATGTTTTAATAAACTGAAGGGCAGCATCATCCGACACAATGACGCCATCAAATTGATAGCCTTCATATTTGACTTGAAGATAATTGCCCATTCTCTGAAGGTAACCATGAGAATGTACGCGTTTTGAGTCGAGATACTCTATCGAAAGCTTCACTTCACCAGTGGCCTGCGCGAAGCCTTCTTCAATACCGTGCTGAATATCATTCGTCCATTGATAAGATGGATCATAGGAGTGAAGCACCAAAATACGCTTCACATCCCAAGAGTTTTCATTGCTAGCACTTACCGCGGTTGTCCCTAACCATAAAATAACAGCTAACCAACGCGTTAAACGCTTTTTCATTTCTAACTAACCAATGGAAAATTTGCCGATATAGTAGGTCTGCTTGTATGTACAGATATCGACTTGGATCAAGTTTCAGCGATTATTGTTTCATATAATTTGTCTGATTCCGCTAGTTTTTTAGCTAAATCACCAACAAAGTTCTGTTTGTCTAAGTTTTGAGAGACGACGACATCGGATATTAACGTTTGCTTCTCATACTGACTGACAATTGCTGCTGCTGTTGGCTCTCCATCGTGAAAACCAACATACAGCTCATATTCCGAAGACAAAATAATCTGGGTAAGGAACTCAATGATGAGGTCTTGTTGCTCTTTATATTCCCATCTACTTGATTGAAGCAAGGCAAACATAATCGTCAAGCGATGAAAATCAACTAAATAGATGTTCTCAGCAGATGTCTGTGTTGCTTTAGAGAGAAGAGAAGACGAGTCAAGAAGCGAAAATTCGCACGCTTTACTTGCTTCAAGATAGAGCTCACGCCCCTTGATGCTTTCTGGTGTAGGGAATTCCACTTCCACCAAGTTATACAGCCAATCGTTCTTTTTGTTAACGGCTGTTAACTGCTGTTCGTTCATTTAAAACAACCTCATAGGCTTTGGTTTGCCGTACATTAGCATGAAGACTGTAACAAACATAGCTAAACACCTGAGGTAAAGCCAAATTTTGTTTTAATCGTGTGCGTCTGATAAATTGAATCAATAAACTAGCCTATTTAAGGGATAAAAAATGAAAAAACGCTTGCTCGCTTTAGGTTTGGTAACGGTCTTAGCTGGATGTGGCGACAATGAAGTCGGTGATGTATCGCTAGGAATGTTCACCATGAAAGACATTAAGATCGGTCACCTACAAGATGAAGTAGTGACAGGTGTGACTTGCCATATTGCGTCGATAGAAGCAAACCTGAGCTTGTCAGATCCAAGTGACAGCTCCATTTCGTGTCGTCAGACCGGCGATATCACCCCAGAGATGATTGCTAAGATCGATAAGAGCAAATCGGGTGAAGTGGTGTTTAAGAAATCGAAGAGCATCTTCTTTAAAACGATGAAAGTACGTCGTATCTACGACCCGGAAAATCAAACCCTGCTTTACTTGTCCTACACCACTAAAGAAACTGAAGGCAGCTTCAAGCACAGCTTATCGACCGTTCCATTGTACGGAACAAAGGCTTACGTCGAACCGGCTGTAACTCCTACAAATTAATCCCTAGTCGGTGCTAAAAACATCAGCCCGCTGCTTTTTTCAGCGGGCGAACTTCTTTGCAATAAAACGCAACGATTTTTCAGAATTTTGTGATACAATCCCGCCTCTTTTTTTCTCAATCAAGAACAAGCATGAAGTTTCCCGGTCAGCGTAAATCTAAACACTACTTCCCAACTCACGCTCGAGATCCATTAGTCCACCAAACTCGACAGGCGCCAAAGCTGTACCGCCCAACAATTGTCGGTGTTGGTCAAACCATCGTTGATATCGAAGCGCGTGTAGATGATGCGTTTTTAGAAAAGTACAACCTTAGTAAAGGACACTCTCTCGTTCTTGAAGAGAGCAAAGCAGACGCACTATATGAAGAGTTGGTAGAGCAAGGCCTGATCACTCACCAATACCCTGGTGACACAATCGGTAACACACTACACAACTACTCTGTACTTGCAGACAGCAAATCAGTACTTCTTGGTGTCATGTCTAAGAACATCCAAGTCGGTTCATTCGCATACCGTTACCTATGTCGCACCTCTTCACGTATGAACCTGAACCATTTACAAACCGTAGATGGTCCCATCGGTCGTTGCTACACCTTAATTTCTCAAGACGGTGAACGTACTTTCGCGATTAACGAAGGTCACATGAACAAACTGTCTCCAGAAAGTGTTCCTGAAGAAGTATTTAAGAAAGCGTCTGCTCTAGTTGTATCTTCTTACCTAATGCGTGGAAAGAAAGAAGACCAAATGCCTCAAGCGGTGCAAAAAGCTATCGATTTTGCCAAGAAGCACGATGTCCCTGTTGTACTAACACTAGGTACAAAATACGTAATCGAAGGCAATGCTGAGTGGTGGCAAGAATACATTCGCGAAAATGTGTCTGTGGTCGCGATGAATGAAGAAGAAGGTGCTGCACTTACCGGCGAAACCGATCCACTCGCAGCCGCGGATAAAGCGCTTGAGTGGGTTGACCTTGTTTTATGTACCGCAGGCCCTGATGGTCTTTACATGGCGGGGTACACTGAAGAGCAAGTGAAACGTGAAACCACGCATGACATCCTTGAAGGTTCTATCGAAGAGTTCAATAAGTTTGAATTCAGTCGTGCGATGCGTAAAGAAGACTGTAAACAACCGATGAAAGTTTACTCTCATATTGGCCCTTATCTAGGTGGCCCTCTTGAGATTAAGAACACTAACGGTGCAGGTGATGCGGCATTGTCTGCACTTCTACACGACATGGCAGCAAACTCTTTCCACCAGAAAGAGGTGCCGAACTCAGAAAAACACGAAGTCCGCTGCCTAACTTACTCTTCTCTATCTCAGATTTGTAAGTACGCTAACCGCGTAAGCTACGAAGTGCTAACTCAGCACTCTCCTCGCCTATCTCGTGCGCTTCCTGAGCGCGAAGACAGCCTAGAAGAGACTTACTGGGATCGCTAAGAACCAGGCACTTAGAGCGAAAAATATGCGAAGGTCACCGTTTGGTGACCTTTTTGTTTTGATCTAGCGCAGTATTTAGTGTTTTTTGTTATTATGTAGCACGCTAAGGCGCATGAACTGCTTTACACCTCTTATTTAACCAGTATTATTCTCGCGCAAACGTTTGCGCAACAACAATACAGTCTTTCGATTGCTTGATGTTGAACGCCACGTGTTAGCCATTTTTTTGGAGTATCCATGCAGTCTGATATTGAAATTTGCCGAAACACACCGTTGTCTTCTATCGCTACTGTCGCAGCAAATGCTGGTCTTTTGCCGCACGAATTCGATACACACGGAAAACACAAAGCTAAAGTTCATCCCCAATGTCTTGAACGCTTAAACGCTAACCAAGATGGTAAATTGGTGTTGGTCACTGCAATTACGCCTACCCCATTAGGCGAAGGCAAAACCGTAACCACAATCGGCCTATCCCAAGGTCTATCTAAAATCAATCAATCGGTAATCGCATGTATTCGTCAACCTTCGATGGGGCCAGTTTTTGGCGTCAAAGGGGGCGCTGCTGGCGGCGGCTACTCTCAAGTCGCTCCCATGGACGAGCTGAACCTTCACCTTACTGGTGATATTCATGCAGTCACAGCAGCACATAACTTAGCTTCAGCGGCACTTGATGCTCGCCTTTACCATGAGCAACGTGAAGGCTACAGCGCATTTGAAGCACGCACTGGTTTAAAAGCATTGAAAATCGATGTTGAGCGAATCACATGGAAGCGCGTTATGGACCACAATGACCGTGCACTGCGCATGGTGAAGATCGGTTTAAACGAAGAAGGCAAAACCATCAACGGCTTCGAACGTGAAGAAGGTTTTGATATTTCTGCCGCGTCCGAGCTCATGGCTATCCTTGCCCTTGCGAAAGATCTTAAAGACTTACGTCAGCGTATTGGTCGCATTGTCGTTGCGTATGATCTAGATGGCAACCCAGTGACAACCGAAGACTTGCAAGTTGCTGGTGCAATGGCAGTTACACTAAAAGAGACGATTGCACCAACGTTGATGCAAACACTTGAAGGTGTCCCTACGCTTATTCACGCTGGCCCGTTTGCAAATATAGCCCATGGTAACTCTTCCATCATAGCAGACCAGATTGCATTGAAACTTTCTAGTTACGTTGTCACCGAGGCAGGTTTCGGCTCTGACATGGGGTTTGAGAAAGCCTGTAACATCAAAGCTTCTGCTGCTAACCGAGCACCAGATTGCGTTGTAATTGTCGCGACCCTTCGTGGTTTGAAAGCAAACTCAGGTCACTACGATTTGCGCCCTGGTATGGCAATTCCAGATTCTATTTTCAACCCAGACCAAGCTGCACTTGAAGCTGGCTTCGAAAACCTGAAATGGCACGTCAATAACGTGCATAAATACGGAATCCCTGCAGTTGTTGCCATCAACCAGTTCCCACAAGATTCAGAACAAGAATTGGCAGAACTAAAAGCGTTAATCGAGCGTTTTAATCCTGAAGTAAGAGTGGCGGTCAGTACTGCATTTGGTCAAGGTGGTGATGGCGCTATTGAGCTTGCACAGCACGTAGTGGCAACTTGCGATCAGGCCACTGAATTCAAGCCTCTTTACACCAAAGAGCAATCCTTAAAGGAAAAATTGATGGCGGTGTGTGAAGTCGGTTATGGTGCCTCAAATATTGAAATGAGTGATCTAGCGAAACAGCAATTAGCACACTTCGAAAAATTAGGCTTTGATGATTTAGCCGTGTGCGTCGCGAAAACACCTCTATCAATCACGACGGATTCGGCAATAAAAGGCGCACCAAGTGGCTTTACCGTACCAATTCGTGAATTGCGTTTATGTGCAGGTGCGGGCTTTGTTTACGCTCTCTCTGGTAACGTAATGACGATGCCTGGGTTGCCAGACAAACCTGCATTTATGAACTTGGATCTCGATGAGCAAGGCAATATTATCGGCCTTTCATAGCCTTGATTGCATTTAGTTCAACAAACAGGAGCTTTTGAGCTCCTGTTTTGTTATCAATCTACGCTATCTCTTTGTTTTAAAAACTCTTTACAATGTAAACTCAATTTTTAAGTCGATTATCACCCTGCTGCCCTCACCAATACAGTGCACGCCATATTTCCTTACTCCCTAATATAGTGCAGCGCTCACGCACCCACCCTAAAAGAGCATTGATTTCATTGATAAAATTCGATGGCTCGAATCTTGTACTACGTTATATAAGCACAAAGGACACTCTACAACATCACTCGTAAAGCAACTGTAGTTGGCTAACTCCTCAGGCTGAATATTGCTTTCGAGCCACGTAAAATAAGGGAAAGGGAACATTATGCAAGACGCACTCGCTGTAATTTTAGCAGGCGGTATGGGATCAAGGCTGAGCCCACTTACCGACGATAGAGCCAAACCAGCCGTTCCATTTGGTGGGAAATACCGCATCATTGATTTTACGCTAACCAACTGTCTTCATTCAGGTTTAAGGAAGATTTTAGTGTTAACTCAATACAAATCACACTCACTACAAAAGCACTTGCGTGATGGTTGGTCTGTCTTCAATCCCGAACTTGGTGAGTACATCACCGCTGTTCCGCCCCAAATGCGCAAAGGTGGTGCATGGTACGAGGGTACCGCAGATGCCATATACCACAACATGTGGCTGCTATCTCGTAATGATGCGAAATACGTCGTTGTTCTATCTGGTGATCATATCTATCGTATGGACTACGCAGCCATGCTTGAAGAACACAAAGAGAACGGCGCAAAGCTAACCGTTGCTTGCATGGATGTTCCCGTAGAAGATGCCACCGCATTTGGCGTCATGGCTATTAAAGGAAACGGCTTAGTCGAATCGTTTATCGAGAAACCAGAACACCCACCCACTCTACCTGATGACCCAACTAAGAGTCTCGCATCCATGGGGATTTACATCTTCAATATGGATGTCCTACAAGAAGCACTAGAAGAAGACGCGAAACTTGAAGATTCAAGCCACGACTTCGGAAAAGACATCATTCCTAAACTCATCGATACCCAATCCGTTTACGCTTATAAGTTCTGCGGAAGCAAAGGCCGTGTAGACAAAGACTGCTATTGGCGAGATGTAGGTACGATCGATTCCTTCTACGAGGCCAATATGGATTTGTTAGAGCCGGTGCCACCAATGAATTTATATCAACCGAACTGGGCAATTCGTACTTATGAAGCTCAATTCCCACCAGCAAGAACCGTATCATCAGCAACAGGTAATGAAGGGATTTTCATTAACTCAATCATTGCCAACGGTGTCATCAATTCAGGTGGCTCTGTTCAGCACTCTGTCATCGCATCTAACGTGCGCATTCAAGATAGCGCAACTGTCGTCGACAGTATTATTTTCGATGATGTCGAGGTAGGTGAAGGCTGTCAGCTTGTGAGTTGTATTATCGATAAGCACGTTCGTATCCCGCCTCACACACAAATTGGTATAAATAAAATCGAAGACGCAAAACGATTCCATGTGTCAGAAAAAGGGATCGTGGTTATTCCTGAAGGTTACGAGTTCTGATCGTTTATTCAAGCGTCTTTGCACAATCATCCAAAGCACAAAGCAACACAATAATATCAAACACACACAATAAAAAAGCGCGCGATGTAAATCGCGCGCTTTCGTTATCCATTCAATCTGGATTAGACGTTACATACTGTCGACCAGCTACCGTCACTACCCGGCTCTGATGCTGTCCACCAGTTTGCTTGGTATACCACACCATTGTGAATCACTTTATCACCTTGGTTAGCGTGGCTTGGGTTACCTTGCCAGTCCGTTTGTGGGAAGTCTGGGTAAGTCACAAGGCCTGTTGTGTCACAAGTGCCAGGCTCAGTACCACCGCCACCACCAGTGCCAGCGTTTAAGTCACCGATTGGTAGGTCTGGTTGCTCAAACTTGAACGCAAACTCTTTACCACCAGAAATCACCGTGTAGTTAGCAGGGCCAGAGATTGGTAGGTAGTAAACCATATCAAGCTCGTAAGTGCCGCCCGCTGGTAGGTCTTTCCATGCTGGTAGCGAGAAAGATACACGGTGCATTACACCATCCAAACCACCAATGTTGTTCGCACGAGTATGTCCAGAAGCAATCACGCTTAGGCCACCACCAGACTGATCTTTCGCGTTATCCGGTGCCGATACAGGAATATCGAACTGGAATTCAGTACCACCAGGAATCGCTTGACCTGTGTTGTTTGTGAACGTGATCTTAGGGTTGATTGGGTAGTTTTGGTCACCCACTTTAAAGCCACCAACGCTCACTGCGATATCAACAGCTTCTGTTGGGATAGCACCTGTCGCGATCTTGTTACCGTAAGGTGTTGCAGACTTAAACTTGTCATAAATCGCTTTAGTCATAGTGTTACCCATGTGGTACTCACCATTACCCGCCGCACAAGCCTGTTCAGTTGCATCAATCGTCGTACGGTTACCGTTCGCGTCTAGTACGTAACAGTTGTAGTCACCGGCTAGCTCCCAGAACATAATACCGCCGATCTCTTTATCGATAACGTAGTCAGCTTTCACCTCAACAGACGCTTTGTCTTCTGTTGATAGGAATACGCTCTTCTCTGCATTCCAAAGCCATGGTGCAACAGCAATATCGTCGTAGTTACGCGTGTATGTGCCAACCAATTGGTCTGTAGGATCGTTGACTGGATCTAAACCGTAAGCTTGAGCATAAGAACCCCAAATGCCTTTCTCTAGGTTCTTCGCATGCCACATTGGGTTAGAACCTGCACCCATTTCGTTGCCCTTAGGATCGGTATCATGCCACATGTTATCGATACCTAGAGCGCCGTGACCACAGTTATTCTTCTCGCCTTCGCCAGTACCAGGAGCACACTCTGATTGATTCGGTAGCGCCGCACGTCCCCAAAGACCATTCTCACCACCTGTTACCCCTTGCCAACCACGGGTGTAGTAAGGCACACCAATGTTGATACGACCAGCAGGCATAGAACCGCGGAAGTAATGGTAAGCCCAGTCAGTGTTCAAGTAGCCGATGCCGCCGTAAGCCGCAGTGCCATATACATTCCACTGTGCAAGCTCAGAGTCTTTACCTGTATCGAACAGTGCCGCATTGTGACCAACGTGATCATTCCAAGCACCGTGTAAGTCGTAAGACATGATGTTGACGTAATCGAGGTACTTAGTCACATCGAAAGTTTCCATACCACGCAGTAGATAGCCCGAAGAAGGCGCTGCGATGGTCAACATGTAGTGATGCCCATCTTGTGCAGATGCTGCATCCAGTTTTTCACGTAGAACCTTCATTAGCACTTGGTAAGAAGCCCATAGGTATGGACGGCGTGGTTCCATGAAGTCTTTATCGTAAGGGTTACCTGCACCCGCCATCGACGTTGGGTACTCGTAGTCGATATCTAGACCATCGAATTTGTAGGTACGCATCATTTCAACTGCAGAAGTCGCAAACTTCTCGATACCTGCGTGGTTGATTGAACCGTCTGCGTTGGTTGTCATCGTGTAGAAACCACCATCCGCAACACGATTACCGTCTGTGCCGAAGTGACCACCTGTTTCAGCCCAACCACCAATCGAGATCAGCGTTTTAACGTCATGCTTTTGCTTGTAAGTAGCAAGTGCACCGAAGTGACCTTTAAAGCCTAGTGCCGGGTCTACTTCTACACCCGGCCAAGTTTTACCGGTTGCAGGGTTAGTTGGATCAGTCACATCACCAACGTTCACTTTACCGTCTGAACCGATGCTTACAAACGCGTAGTTAATGTGAGTTAGCTGATCCCAAGGAATGTCTTTCACAAGGTAAGCCGCTTGTGGATCATCACCACTACGCCAGCTTGTGAAGTAACCAATCACACGACGTGGGTGATCGGCCCCCATCAATTCACGACCGTCTTTGTCGTAAATCGTACAGTAAGGAACATCCACACCAGCTGTTTGGTACAGGCCATCAGGACGACAGTTTGAAGTTACTGCACCGCCATTTACTGATAGCGATACAAGGGAAGAATCTGTTGTTGCGCCAGCATCGTCAGTCGCTTTAGCGTAAATCGATACCGAGCCAGCTGCTGCTGGAGTGAAATCAACAGCGTAAGGCGCAGCGGTCGCTGTACCAATCAGTGCACCTGCGGCAAAAAACTCAACTTTAGCAACGGTACCATCCGCGTCTGCCGCAGTAGCAGAAACCGTTACCGTACCGCCAAGCTCAACAGAAGTGGCTGATAGCGCTACGTCTACCGTTGGCGCTTCGTTACCGGGTTGACCAGCAGCGACTGTCAACGTAACAGCACTTACTGTGCTCGCTGCGTTTTTGTCGTCATAAGCTTTAGTTGAGAACTCGTGAACACCCTCTGTCGCCGTCCATGAAGCAGTGAAAGGTGCTGCGGTTGATGTGCCAACCAGTGCGCCGTCAACAAAGAACTCAACTTTGCTGACTGTGCCGTCAGTGTCTGCAGCGTCTGCGGCAAGGTTAACAACGTCACCAGCTGTGATAGAGGCCGACGCAGAAGGAGAAGTTAGTGAAACAGTAGGTACTTCGTTAAGTGGTGGATCAACAGGGCCGCCATCACAAGCGCCAAGGTTCTCCCACTCCCCCCATTCACCTGATTGAGCTGGGTTGTTGTTTTGCGTCCAGTAGCGCGCTTTATATGCGCTATTTTCGTGCTGAACTTGATCACCACCATTATAAACTTTTGATGAATCCCAAGCTTCTAGAGGTTTACAGTCAACGGCTGCATAGCTGTTGAATGCCATTAGACAAGATGCAGTCAAAGTACTGAGTGTGAATACACTCTTTGCCGCTTTCCCGGTTCTAAGGTGCATAGTGCTCTTCCTTAAGTTGTTGTTAATACGATAGTAAACACGTCACATAAAACGCACTTTTACTTTTATTTCGACGTAAAATAACTTAAGTACAACGACAGGTTTTCACACTAAATATTTATAAATTTTCAACAGCACATCGCAACAAACCACTAAAACACTGCAACAAAACGCAACTTATTTTGCACCAATAACTAATTTTAAAGTGCAAATAAATATATCCGTCGCAAACTGCTGAATAAGTAGAACAAAATTCTAAATTTGGTGTACCCGTTCCAGATTACCTTGCCACTTTTTAACGTTTTTCAATGCTTTGCGGTATAGAGTTGATTGCTTTTTCGAAACACAAAGAGCTGTTCAGGCAAGTGTCAAAATACAGGTTCAATCCCCCCTATACTACAAAGTCGTACTTTCACTGACCGCTGCTGCACCACATTTGCTAGAGTCAGCCCGCACTTTCTGTTGGTAACTTGGTCATTCTAGGTGTTTCATTGAAATGACGTTTGTACTCACGGCTAAACTGAGACGGGCTACTGTAGCCAACAAGTCGAGCTGCATCATTTACCCTTTTTCCTTCTAACTGAATGAGTTCTCGTGCTTTATTCAGTCGAACTTTTTTAATGTACTGCAATGGGGATTCTAAAGTAACGGCTCTGAATGCTTGGTGAAATGCTGATATGCTCATATTCGCCTCTTCGGCAAGCGTCTGTACATTGAGCTGCTCATGATACTCTTGATGAACTCGATTAAGCGCTTTGGCTACTCTGGCATATGAACCTTCTTGGTATGCCAGATCGAATAAAACGTGTCCCGACTCACTTACTAGCGTTCGATAAACAATTTCTTCCAATAACATGTCACCAAGCATCGCCACTTCCAGCTCGTCGCATAACGCAGTCATCAAACGCTTGCACGCATCCAACATCTGCTCATTCATACGGACTGACTTTAGACCACAACGAGTCGAGTCCTCACAAACATTACTAAACCGTTGTGATTCCAGTTTTTTGACGAGTTTTTGCAACATAGCTGGAGAGATATCAATGGAAATCCCAAGCAGCGGTTCATTGTCGACTGCAATCGCTTCGCACTCTAACGGCATAGGAACCCCAACTACCAAGTAGTCGTCTGGTCCATAGCGAACTGGAGTCTGCCCGATGTGGATGTTCTTATACCCTTGCCCCAAAACAATGACACCGGATTGATATACGAAAGGTTGACGATTGTTACCTCTACTGCTGCGATAAAACCACACACCATCAATCGCGGTTTCTTTAATACCCTCTAAATCATCTAGGCCAAACTTAGTGGCGTATTGCTGCATTGTCTCAGCTAGTGTCTTCATTGCTTCACTCCAATCATTACCAACGCACTATACTTGGAGTTCTGATTACAGTTCCAGCACAAGAGGGGCATATTTGTAGAAATAGGCAATAAATTTGCAGAAATCGGTCTACTCACAGACAAAACCGCGTACTAATATGCATGTATTCACTCTCCTCACATTGGAAGCAAGAGGTCTAATAATGAACTTTTCATACGTCAACCCTACTAAAATCTTCTTTGGCCAAGGCCAAATCGCGGCAATTAAAGAGGCGATTCCTGCCGATCAAAAAGTACTTGTTATCTACGGTGGCGGCTCTATCAAGAAGAACGGTGTTTACGACCAAGTAGCACAAGCCTTAGAAGGCCGTGAATGGCTCGAATTTTCAGGCGTGGAGCCAAACCCAACGAAGGAAACGCTAGATAAAGCAGTTGCTATCGCAAAAGAACAAAACGTTGATTTTATTCTTGCTGTTGGTGGTGGTTCAGTTATTGATGGTTCTAAGTACGTTGCAGCATCAGCGAAATACGACGGTGATGGCTGGGATATCATGGTGGGCAAACATCAGGTAACAGAAGCAACACCGCTGGCAGCCATCCTTACTCTTCCAGCAACAGGCTCTGAGTCAAACATGGGCGCTGTAATCACTAAGAAAGAAACGCAAGATAAATTGGCGTTCTTAGCGCCTGCAGTTCAACCGAAGTTTGCGGTTCTTGACCCTGACGTAATGAAGACCCTACCTGAGCGTCAGCTTATCAACGGTCTTGTGGATGCATGGGTTCACGTTTGTGAGCAATACCTAACACTGCCAACGGGCGCAATGGTTCAAGACGGTTACGCAGAAGCACTACTGAAAAACCTAAAAGTACTCGGCGAACAGTTCTCAGAGCGTGATAACGATCAATGGCGTGCGAACCTAATGTGGACTGCAAACCAAGCGCTCAATGGCTTGATTGGTAGCGGTGTTCCTCAAGACTGGGCAACACACATGATCGGTCACGAGCTTACCGCGCTATGGCACGTAGATCATGCTCGTTCACTGGCTATTATTCAACCATCTCTGCTTCGCAACCAAATGCAGTTCAAACGTCCTAAGCTTGAGCAAATGGGTCGCAACGTCTTTGGCTTAGTGGAAGGCGGTGATTTAGCAGAACGCACAATCCAAGCGATTGAAGCCTTCTATCACCAATTAGACGTAGCAACCCAGCTTGAAGGCTACGGAGATGACCGTGAAGCAGCTATCGATTCTGTGATCGCTCAGCTAAACAAACACGGAATGACGGTGTTGGGTGAAAACCAGGCAATCGATCTAGAAAACAGTCGCAAGATCTTAGACCTAGCGGTCGCATAAAGATTCGATCTGTAAAATTACTGCCTTTTTTAACGGTATTGTGTCTGCGCAGACACAATACCGTTTTTTTATGGTAATTTAGCCGCACACTGACAAAACGATATAAATTGAACTTTTCTGCTAAAAAAATAACAAACAGGCGATAGTTCGATGCTGTTGTGTAAGCCGATGACCAAAAACAAACCAAGTGCTTACCAATCGAAGTGTCACTTTTTTGCTTGCTCATCAAACATTGAGCGTAATGTCGTCTATTCAAGAGTTAATCGTATGTGGTTGATTGTCATAGCTTGCGCGCTCATACATATCATCAGCATTAAGACTGGTCCAAAGTGGCTATTCTTTCTGACCAAGCCACTGCCACTCATCGTAATGATTGGTATGCTACTCATTTCTCCAGCCAGTCACCTTCTTTACACAAAGTTGGTTATCTCCGGACTTTCGTTGTCCCTGATTGGTGACCTAATCATGATGTACCCAAAGGATAAGTTTATTTTTGGGATTAAACTGTTTTGTCTCGCGCAAATCAGTTACGCCTTGGGTTTCATTAATATGGCTGCCTGGCATTTCACTCCTTGGCTTCCTTTCGCCGTATTCGGCGCTGGGCTTTGCGCTTACTTTTTCTTTAAGCCCGACTTGGGCAACGAAAAATGGTCCGTTGCTAGCTACATCTTTGTTTTAATGACGATGCTATGGATGGCGATAGAATATTACGCCAGTGGTAAGACGCAATCGTCAGCGTTCGCTGTGCTTGGGAGTTTCATTTTCACCCTGTCTGGTATCGTACTTGCCTTTGAGCGCTTTGGCAGTACTTCGATATTTTCACGCCAAGTAGTAATGACAACCTACTATTCAGCACAGCTTCTTATCTCCATGTCTGTCTTCGCGATAGTGATCCGTTTTCTTTAAACCTGCATACATTGTTAGTTTCTAATGAGTTATTTACTCACCAGTTGGACAGCTTAACCCTGATAAACAGGTGCAACACAGTTAATAACTTGTTATTGTATAAAGAAATTTATTCGAAACGTTGGCAGCCTTGAAAGAGAAAAATATCGTTGTTGAGTTCAGCGGCGTAAACAAGTGGTACGGTGAATACCACGCCCTTAAAGATATTAATTTTTCAGTACATACCGGTGAAATCGTTGTTGTATGCGGCCCTTCTGGTTCAGGTAAATCCACACTTATCCGTTGTATTAACCATTTAGAATCCATCCAAGAAGGCGAGCTCTTCGTTTTCGAACAGCCAGCCGATTCCAAAGCACAAAAACCTGGCAAAGTGGGTATGGTGTTTCAACACTTTCATCTGTTTCCGCACCTAACGGTTTTAGAAAACCTCACTCTTGCACCTATCCGCACGCTTAAGCTTTCTAAACAAGAAGCGGAAGAACGTGCAATGCAGTATCTCAAGCGCGTAAACATCGAAGAACAATCCAACAAGTACCCAATTCAGCTTTCCGGCGGTCAGCAACAGCGTGTCGCAATCGCCCGTTCGCTTTGCATGGAACCCGACCTATTATTGTTTGATGAACCAACATCTGCGCTCGATCCTGAAATGATTAACGAAGTGTTGGACGTGATGGTTGAACTTGCACAAAGCGGCATGACCATGATTTGTGTGACTCACGAAATGGGTTTTGCGAAGAAGGTCGCGAATCGAGTGGTGTTTATGGACGAAGGGGAAATCATCGAGATGAACTCACCAATCGCACTCTTTGAGACACCACAGCACCCTCGCACTCAAGCGTTTTTAAATCAGATTCTGAGCTACTAGCCGATGGTATTTCGAATCCTAAAACCCGTTTTACAAGCCATATTACAAATCGCGATTCTATTGGTTGCGATCGTTTGGGTGCTCGATTCCGGAGCACAAGCGATGGGTTATCAATGGCAGTGGGAGCGTGTGCCAGACTACATCGCCTTTTATGAAGATGGTGAGTGGTGGCCTGCAGAATTAGTAGATGGCCTACTCGTTACCCTAAAAATCTCTGCACTTAGTCTATTCTTCACTTTGGTTATTGGTTTCGTCACCGCGTTGCTGCGCCTGAGCAACTCCAAAGTGGGTAACGCGATGGGTACGGCTTATGTAGAGTTGATTCGCAACACGCCGCTACTAGTGCAGATTTACCTGCTCTACTTCGTGTTTGGCCCTGTTATTGGCTTAGACAGGTTCAGTACTGCGGTCTTAGCGTTATCGCTGTTCCAAGGTGCTTACACTGCAGAAATATTCCGTGCGGGCTTAAATAGCATTCCAAAAGGTCAGTTTGAAGCGGCGAAGACCCTAGGGCTATCCCCTTTCTTTGCCTACAAAGACGTGATTCTTCCGCAGGTACTTCAGCGTACTCTGCCACCATTGACCAATGAAGTGGTTTCTTTGATTAAGAACTCTTCAATCGTCAGTGTGATGGCAATATTCGACCTCACAACCGAGGCAAGAAACATCGTCTCTGAAACGGCGATGCCATTTGAAATCTGGTTTACTGTGGCAGCAATCTACCTTGCTCTCACATTATCACTTTCTGGCTTATCCGCTTGGCTGGAACACAAACTAGGAGCCAGTTGGCGCAAATTATAAGGAGATAACATGAAGTTATTCAAAGCGACCATTACTGCATTACTGGGGCTTGCGATTGCTTTACCTTCATTAGCCAATGAAGAAGCAGCAACACCAAACGTAGATCAAATTAAAGAGCGTGGCACGCTTCGCGTTGGTATGTCGACATTCGTACCATGGGCGATGCGTAATAAGCAAGGTGAGCTAATTGGTTTTGAAATCGACGTAGCAAAACGACTTGCTGCTGATTCTGGCTTGAAAGTCGAATTCGTACCGACAGCATGGGACGGAATTATCCCTGCTCTGTTGGCGAAAAAGTTTGACGTTATCATTGGCGGAATGTCGATTACCCCTGAACGTTCTAAGAGCGTGTTGTTCACGCAACCTTATTCCCACTCTGGCGTTCAAGTCGCGGCAAACAAAGAGTTAGCCGAAGGCTTTAGTGAGTTTTCTGATTTCAACTCTCGCCGCGTGAAAATTGCCGCTCGTCGCGGTGCATTCACCGTTCAAGTTGCGCGCGAAACCTTCCCTAAAGCAAAGATCCTTCAATTCGATGACGATGCTCAAGCATTTCAAGAAGTCCTTAACGGAAATGCGCACGCTGTAATCGCATCAAGCCCAAAACCAGAGCACGAAACGGTCAAACACGCAGACAAACTATTCATTCCATTTACAGAGCGTCTATCGAAAGGTAACGAAGCCTTTGCTGTTCGTTTAGGTGAGGAAGACAAAAAAGCCTTCTTCAACAAATGGATTGAAGCACGCACTCAAGATGGTTGGCTAGATGAGCGTTACGAATACTGGTTCTCAACGCTAGATTGGCAAGACCAAATTGCACAGGGTCAATAACGCCCCCAACGTTTGCAATAACTAATTACACCGACTCGTTTAGCGGGTCGGTTTCTTCTTTACTAACGGAGTCGAACCTTGAGCGGACAAACCACCTCTCGCGTTGCACCAACCAAATCTAATTCAGGCTTTTTCTTCAGCCGTTTTAACCTACTCGATTGGGTGCTACTGGTCATCTGTGCGTTTGTTGGGGTTTGGCTCTACCATCGTTCAACTGTTGGTGTTAATTACATCTGGCATTGGAAAGATGCGATTGATCTGTTATTCACACCCAGATCAGACGGTGGTTTACCATATTTTTTTCAAGGCTTAATTTCAACCTTACGCCTTAGCCTTTGGGGCATAACCTTTGCGCTGGTATTGGGAACCCTACTCGGTCTGGCACGCTTCTCAGATTCTGTCTGGTTGCGCACACCCGCCAACGCGTTTATTCAGTTAGTACGAAATATCCCACCATTGGTGTTCGTATTTATCTTCTATTTCTTTATCTCTAACCAGCTGATTCCATTACTTGGGTTAGAAGATCTTCTTCGCAACTACCGTGACGAACCTAACTCTATTCAACACTTCTTATTCGGCCCAGCGAATCTTTGGGAAAACTTGGCATCCGGCGTACTTTGTGTTGGTCTGCTTTCTTCTGCCTACATTGCAGAAGTGGTGCGTGCTGGATTACAGAGCGTTGATAAAGGCCAATGGGAAGCGGCAGACTCTCTTGGTCTTTCATCTTGGGTCAAATATCGCTTCGTCATTGCGCCACAGGTACTAAAAGCCATTACACCAGCGCTTGCAGGGCAAACTATTTCTTTAGTCAAAGACACCTCAATCGTCTCACTGATCTCAATTCAAGAAATGACCTTCGTCGGTACAGAAATGGCGAACTCTTCAGGCTACATTTTCGAAATTTGGCTCATTGTAGGCTTTGTTTACTTCCTGATTTGTTTCGGTCTATCAATGTTTTTTAGGTACATCGAGAAAAAATCGGAATCTATTTCAAATTAACTCAATAAGCCTCGCAATTCGATACCGAATGGGGTTTCAATAGAACCCTCATATTGTTACATTGAAAATATGAATAGCATTCGGTACATAGCATGGAGCTAACAAAACAATCTGATTATGAACGCTATATTCGGATTGACGAGAATGGAGAGCATTGCGTGCATCTTCATCAATTTGTCTTTAGAAGCGTATATCAGCCCATTTTTGACCACTCAAGAACACTCATTGGTATGGAGGCTCTCCTTCGTATCGAAACCGTAGATGGTGTTTCAATCCGACCAGACATCTTCTTCTCCGACAACAGTTGGGATAAGAGTTTCCGTCTTGCCGTTGAATTCCTAAGTCGCGCTATCCATATACGAAATTTTGCCAAGCACTTTGCTGGTTCTGGGGTTAAGTTGTTCTTAAACGTCATGCCTGCCGCCCTGCTCACGCTAACCACCGATATGGGGTTCAAAGATACAGGGTTGCTTTATCAACGTTTAAAAGCCCTTAATATGGAGACGAGCGACGTTGTTTTTGAAGTAATTGAACAGCATTGTGAAGAAACAGAGAGCCTTATAAAGGCCGTCGAAAAGCTTAAAGCCAGTGGTTTCCTATTCGCAATTGATGACTACGGCGCCCAGTATTCCGACCAAAAAAGAGTGCTTCAACTCTGTCCTGATATTATCAAGATTGACCGTTCTTATTTATTAGAGTTCTGCAATGGTAACGAAGATGCCGTCTTCAGCGCTATGGATCTCGCACAGAATTTAGGCGCGAAAGTTGTGATTGAAGGCGTCGAGCAACAGAATCAACTGGCTGCAATGCAAGCGCTCTGCGTAGACTTTTATCAAGGGTTCTATCTAGGAAAGCCGAAATCAATCCACCATTGGACAGTGCAAAAAGCCAATGCCAAAGTTCTGCATTAAACGCATTATCGAAGATACAGATTAAATCGTTTTAGATACAAAAGCGCCGCCTAGGTTACTCACCAAGGCGGCGCTTTTCTGTTTATGTCGACTCTGATATCGAAATGAGACGTTTAGAAGAAGTCGATTGAGTTGCGGCCACTCTTAGGATCGCGAACCGCTTGAGGCTTGTCGTCTTTCTTGCCTTTCTTAGCAGATTGAGACAACGCTTCTTTCTGGGCTTTACGCTCTTTGTGTGCAGCTTTACGACCAGTCGACTTAGGGCCCTTAACGTTCGCTTTCTCGTTCTTTTTCGAGCGAGACTTTTCTTTACGAGCCGTTTGCGCTTCTTTCTTCGCCTTCTTCTCTGCTTTTTGCTCTGCAGTTTCTGGCTCAGTCACTGGCGCATCACACACAACGACATAATATTCTTGGTTGAACTCGAAGAAATCACCGTCGTACATTTTGCGACGTTTACGCGTTTCTAGCTCACCATTTACCGCTACGTAACCTTCTTCGATGATGTGTTTTGCTTCACCACCGCCACTCACCAAGTTTGCGATTTTGAAAAGCTTGTACAGCTCAATTGGGTGCGCGTCAACGTCGATACCGATCGCTTCGATCTCAATCTCTTCGCCTTCTAAATACTCTTCGTGTTCGTAATCTTGGGTCATGTTCATTACTCATTTTTCTTGATGAACGGAGTTTAAACGGAATGCGTACAAATAGAAACGTGATCTTCACTCAACTTGTCCAATTGGGTATATACTCACCCAATAACTCCTTGAACGAGCGATATTTTGTCTACTAAGAACCACATTACCTTTGCCAGCGCCAACCTGTTTAACTTTATTGCTCCACCTGGTGCGTATTATGATTTCGAGAACATCTACTCACTCGATGATTGGCACGACAAACTCGCTTGGACCAAATCGCAATTCGAACAGCTCGATCCTGATGTCATTGGCGTACAAGAAGTATTTAGCATAGAAGAGACCAAAGCCTTCTTTGCCGAAATAGGTTACGAGTACTTTGCCACGGTCGACACACCACATATCGAAGGCGATTACATCTACTCTCGCCCTGTTGTCGCTGTCGCCTCGCGCTTTCCGATTGAAAGCTTTGAAGCGGTTACATTTGATAAAGAGACACTCAATGCCTTTGGTGAAATCGATGCGCCAACTTTCAGCCGCAAACCCGTTCGCGCCTGCATTGTTCACCCTATTATTGGTCATATCTCTGTGTACGTCACACATTTGAAGTCACAACGCCCTGCAGACTCAGACACACCTGAACAAGCAAGCCGACCGATTGCCCGCTGGCTGTCAACGCAACAAAGGGGTTGGGAAGCAGCAATGCTGCGCGACGCCATGCAAAGGCAGTACGCATTGATTCCAATGCCGACAGTATTAATGGGCGACATGAACCAAGCCATCACTCCAACGAGCGTTAACAATGTTTTGACCGAGCATTACGGTGACAGCGTCACTCATTTACAACTCAGCGATGGCTGGGAGTTACAAATGTCACCGTCGCTAGAGTCACGACCGGCGACACACTACCACTTTGCCAAAGGAAACGTGTTGGATTACATCTTACTATCGCAGGAGTTTGATGCGCATGCCGATGTATCAATAGCGGAAGTCACGAACTACCAAGTGCTAGATTCGCACTTAATCAATCCATCTTTTGAAAAAGATAAGAACGCCAGCGACCACGCGTTTGTGGCGCTGACGGTAGAAATTAAGCTTTAGCGTCGGTGTGGCGCTTTACAATCTTACGCGGAATCAACTCTACACCCGCTTTATAGCGTTTCGCTGAAGCGTTAAGTGCAAGCTCCATTGCGCTGTCGGCAATCAGCTCAAATTGCTGTGGTAGCGAGTTGATTTTGATTGGCAGGAAGTCCAGTAAGCGGTTATCACCAAAGGTGGCCAAACGTACTTTTCCCATCAGTTCTGGCTTTTCTAACATCACGTCCAACACGCCTTCCAATAAAGTGTATGACATGGTCACTACCGCATCAGGTAGTTGGCCTTTTGCAATCCACTCTTCCAGCACTTTCTTGCCTTCCTCACGAGAGAAGTGCTGGCCATAACCCACAAGCACCTTTTTCCCCTCTTGCTGGCAAGCAGAACGGAAACCCAGTTCACGCTCTTTAGAAACTTGAAGCTCTTCCAATGCGCCAATCAAACCGATGGATTCAATTTCCGAAGACAGCACCGATTCGGTAAGTTCAAATGCCGCATCGAAATCTTCACTGATCACACAGCAAAAGTGTTCATCATCCATAGGACGGTCGAGTGCGATAACTGGCGTACCCGAGTTTTGCAGCTTTAAGTAATACTCACTGGCTGCTGGCATACTGCTGGCCACAAATAACGCATCAATGCGGCGACTAACCAGCGCTTCCGCGACCTTCTCTTCAGTTTGTGGATTGTCATCTGAGCAACCAATTAGAATCTGATAACCCGCTTTGCGCGAGTTCTGCTCAATCAGCTTTGCTAAACGTGCGTAACTGGTGTTCTCTAAATCAGGAATGATTAATCCGAACGAGCGTGAATTGCCAGCCCGCAGTGAAGACGCGGCGTGATCCGGCTTGTAGTTGTATTGCTCGACTACCGCCATCACTTTCTTTTGGGTCTTCTCGCTAATGCGGTACTTCTGCGCCTTTCCGTTAATCACATAGCTTGCTGTGGTCTTAGAAACCCCAGCCAATTTTGCTATCTCATCCAGTGTCATATCGTAAGCCTTATTCTGTGCGCAGGATCATATTAATACATCAATGATCCTTCGATAAGTTGAATTATATGCTGAACCGATTCAGTATAAAAGCTGAAAGGATTCAGCAAAACTCAAAAATTGACGAGAATCACCAAAATCACCCATTGCAGACTCACTTTACTAAGCCATAGACACAATAAAGCAATGATTGATTACCCTATGATTTTAAAAACGGTTTCGCTGAATGCTTTAAAAATTTGCCCAATTGCTGAATCGATTCAGTTCATTGTTAAGCAGCTTATATTGATAAGCATAATGCTTAGCAAGAGATTCACCGGGTCAGCAAACAACAGATAAACGGCGTTACGCATAGATAAGCGCACTGCGTAACCAAGATGAATTAGAAATAGATACCTTAAGGCTGGAGAAGCACCATGCTTAAGCTAAGTAAGAACGACATTACCCTATCTCAATCCGCTACAGATAAGTTTGAAGCGATCAAAAACATCGCTCAAAGCCTGACAGACAAAGGTCTGGTTGAACAAGGCTATGTAGAAGGCATGCTAAACCGTGAAAACCAAAACTCAACATTCTTGGGTAACGGTATTGCGATTCCACATGGAACAACCGATACACGCTCAATGGTGAAAACCACTGGCGTAGCGGTTCACCACTTCCCAGAAGGCGTTGAATGGGGTGACGGCAATAAAGTATTCGTTGCTATCGGTATCGCAGCAAAATCAGATGAACACTTAGGCATTCTTAAGCAGCTAACCAAAGTACTGGGTGCTGACGGTGTTGAAGCGCGTCTACGTGATGCGAAAAGTGAAGACGACATCATCGCCCTACTTCATGGCGATGTTCAACTCGAAGCTGATTTCGATGCATCTTTGATTCAGCTTCAGTTCCCAGCAAGCGACATGGTTCAAATGAGCGCGGTTGCGGGCGGCCTACTTAAAAATACAGGTTGTGCTGGTACAGAGTTTGTAGCTGACCTAGTAACGAAAACACCGACGCACCTTGGCCAAGGGCTATGGCTAGTTGGTAGCGACAAGCAAGTCACTCGCACTGGCGTTGCTTTTGTGTCAACCGCTAACTTCTGTGAGTTTGAAGGCGAGAAAGTTCGCGCTCTAGTCGCTTTTGCTGCTTGCAACAACGCACATCAATCTATCTTAAGCACAATTTCTAAGCTTGTGTTTAACAATGAACACAACAAACTACTTGATGCGTCTGCTGAACAGATTCTTGCTCTATTCAAAGGCGAAGAAATGGCTACTGAAGCGGCTGAAGATGGCAATACAGCGGTCTTCAAAATCAAGAATGCTCACGGCCTACACGCTCGTCCAGGTGCAATGCTGGTTGCTGAAGCGAAGAAATTCGAATCGAACATTCGAGTAGCAAACCTTGATGGTGATGGCAAAGCGGTAAATGCGAAGAGCCTAATGAAAGTTATCGCACTTGGCGTGAAACACGGCCACCAGCTTCAATTCTCTGCTGAAGGCCCAGATGCAGAGCTGGCAATTGAGTCTATCGGTAAAGCGATCGCTTCTGGTCTTGGTGAAGGTTAAGGAGCGCGAGAATGACCGAATTGAAAACAAACAAAGTCGTTACCATCACGCTTAACCCAGCCCTTGATCTAACTGGCTCATTGGACTCGCTAAAAGTAGGTTCAGTTAGCCTTGTAGAAAAGAGCAACCTGCATGCAGCAGGCAAAGGCGTAAACGTGGCGAAAGTACTGAGTGACCTAGGTGCAGACGTGACCGTGACAGGCTTTCTTGGCAAAGACAACCCAGAGCTATTCCACCAGCTATTCGACGACATCAAAGTGAAAAACGAATTTGTTGAAGTCGAAGGCGCAACGCGTATCAACGTAAAATTGGTGGAAGCTAGTGGCCAAGTGAGCGACATCAACTTCCCTGGTGTTCAAGTAACGGCAGAAGAAATTGAGCGCTTTGAACAAACACTATTCCGCCTAGCAGAGACACACGACTATTTCGTACTTGCTGGCAGCCTACCAGGCGGCGTAACCGCAGAGCAATGTGCGGCGTGGATTGAAAAGCTACACCAGCAAGGCAAAAAAGTACTGTTCGATAGCAGCAAAGCAGCGTTGCGTGCAGGTATCGACGCGCACCCTTGGTTGATCAAACCAAACGATGAAGAGCTAAGCGACTTTGTTGGCGAGCACCTAACCACACCAGAGCAATGCCAAGAAGCAGCGCAAACACTTAGCGACAAAGGCATTGAAAACATCGTGGTTTCAATGGGCGCTGACGGTGTTATGTGGCTAAACCAAGGCGAATGGTTACGCGCGCAACCACCACGTATGAATGTTGTGAGCACCGTTGGCGCAGGCGATACGCTTGTCGCGGGCTTGTGCTGGGGTCACATGCAAGTGATGCCGAAAAACGATTTACTGCGCTTCGCCACCGCGCTTTCTGCCCTAGCAGTGAGCCAAGTTGGCGTTGGCCTAACCAGTCAGGAAGAACTGGAGAACATCAAGCTCCAAACGCAAGTAACCGAGCTTTACCCTAATACGAACTTAGACAAAAACTAAGGAACAGAAGGTTATCAGTATGAATATTGCCATTATTACAGCTTGTCCAAGCGGTGTTGCGAACAGCATCATAGCGGCAGGCCTACTAGAACAAGCAGCGGCGAAGCTGGGTTGGAATGCGAAGATTGAATGCCAGTCAAGCGTAGTTGAACCAACACGACTAACAGACGCTGACATTGAGCAAGCGGAAGCGATCGTAATTGCGGCTAACACTCCGGTTGATACTTCTCGTTTCGTAGGTAAAAAAGTCTATCAGGCGGATATCAGCACCGTTGCAAAAGACGCATCTGCTTTCCTACAAGCAGCGGTAGAAAACGCAGCAACGTTAGTACAAGCAACAACAATTACTGCTACAACAGAAAGCACATCAGCAGCGAAGAAAATCGTCGCCATTACCGCATGTCCAACAGGCGTAGCACACACCTTCATGGCAGCAGAAGCCCTAGAAGAAGAAGGCAAACGCCGCGGTCACCAAATCAAAGTGGAAACGCGTGGTTCAGTAGGAGCGAAAAACCAACTGACTGACCAAGAAATCGCAGACGCAGATTTAGTGATCATCGCAGCCGACATCGAAGTGCCACTAGACCGCTTCAACGGCAAGAAGATGTACCGCACTAAGACTGGTCCAGCTCTAAAGAAAACGGCTGAAGAGATGGACAAAGCGTTTGAACAAGCAAGCGTATACCAACACTCTGGCTCTTCTAGCGCATCATCAGCAACAGAAGAGAAGAAAGGCGCATACAAACACCTAATGACGGGTGTATCGCACATGCTTCCTGTGGTTGTGGCTGGTGGTTTGATCATCGCCCTATCCTTCGTATTTGGTATCGAAGCGTTTAAAGAAGAAGGCACGCTCGCAGCGGCACTGATGAACATCGGTGGTGGCTCGGCATTTGCTCTGATGATTCCGGTGCTTGCTGGTTACATCGCCTTCTCTATCGCTGACCGTCCGGGTCTTGCTCCGGGTCTAGTTGGCGGTATGCTTGCTAGCTCAACTGGCGCAGGTTTCCTTGGTGGTATCGCAGCAGGTTTCATTGCCGGTTACGCAGCGAAGTTCCTTGCTGACAAAGTGAAACTGCCACAATCGATGGAAGCACTTAAACCGATTCTGATCATCCCATTTGTGGCAACCTTGTTCACGGGTCTGGTGATGATTTACATCGTAGGTGGTCCAGTTTCAGGCATCATGAACGGCCTAACTGACTTCCTAAACAACATGGGTTCTGACAGCGCAGTTCTACTGGGTATTATCCTTGGCGCAATGATGTGTTTCGACCTTGGTGGTCCGGTAAACAAAGCCGCTTACGCATTCGGTGTGGGTCTATTGGCTTCGCAAACTTACGCACCAATGGCGGCAATCATGGCAGCAGGTATGGTTCCTGCACTTGGTATGGGCCTTGCGACATTCCTTGCTAAGAACAAGTTTGAGCAAAGCGAGCGTGAAGCGGGTAAAGCATCATTCGTTCTTGGTCTGTGCTTTATCTCTGAAGGTGCAATCCCATTCGCAGCGAAAGATCCAATGCGTGTAATCCCATCATGTATGGCTGGTGGCGCACTAACAGGTGCTCTATCTATGCTGTTTGGCGCAAAACTAATGGCACCACACGGTGGTCTATTCGTACTGCTAATCCCTAACGCAATCTCTCCAGTACTGATGTACTTGGTAGCAATTGCAGCAGGTACAGCGGTAACGGGCTTCACTTACGCGTTCCTAAAGAACAAATCAGAAGCGAAACAACAAGCCGCAGCTTAATCGCAAACAGCGATTAAATAACAGTTAACAATGCCTCCCTCGATTTGGCATTCGACACCTCCCTCTCGCTTCGGCATTGGGAGGTGTTTTTTATCGGAAAAACAAAGGGCGAACACTTATAACAAGTATTCGCCCTTTTTTTGTTTAACAAGCCAATCTATTGCATCGGTACCGATTCGATATCCACATCCCCACTGTCGATATTGACCGTGGCCTGATACACACTGTGGGGGTCTCCATAATGCTTAAACGTGAAGTGGTATATATTTGCTGGCGTCCAGATCTCTTTATCATCCGCAGGCAAAATATCGTAACCATCTTGTTGGTATAGCTCTGTCGCCATTACATAAGCAATAGCAGCTTGTATATTGGTATCACGATCAACCTTAGGCTCTAACGACGGATTACTTGGGTAAGACTCACCATTAAAGCTCATTTGGCGGTATGCACCGTTACTCCACACAATAAAGTCTTGCCAACCATTGCTGAAGCTGTCTGCTAATACCACGGGCGTTCTGGTCACCGACATACGATTGATCACCTTGCCGCTGTTATCGAACATGTAGGCTGCACAACCGCCACTTCCGCAGAAGTAACGATCTTGAAGAAGGACAAAGTGCTCTGCTGAACCATCGCTGTTCAAATCAGCAGACCCAGTCATGTATCGGATCTTGTCAGTCTCCAAAGAAAGCCCCTGCGGCATCAAAACGCTTTGGTCTATCCAAGTTGCAATGGTCGCTGCATCGGCGCTTTTTACCTCTACAGACGCTTGAGAGTTAGCATTATCGGTAGAAATACCGTCTGTAGAAGAACAGCCAATAAGCGTTAGTGAACCTAAAAGGAAGAGTCCTTGTAATCCGCGATTGTTCATTTGCGTTCGCTCTTATATTGATGAATTAACGTAAGTATACCCATGATTGCTCAATCGCTTGTAAGAAAATCATAAAAATCAGCAAGGTGTGCATCAAACCACCAGCCCTCCTTTTCGACTTTACCTTCTTCTCGTCTCTGTCTTCTTCCTCTCGTATCTCGATTCTCGTCCCTATACGCCAAGATCAAAAAAGCCCTGAGGAAAGTCCCCAGGGCTAGGCAGGAATCTGACAATAATAAAAGCCAGGAAGTCCCTTATGCAGTGGTTGGTTTGATCTTAAACAGAATTGCAAACATGACTGGTACAACAATCAGAGTCAAAACTGTAGCAAAACCAAGGCCTGCCATAATCGTAATTGCCATTGAGCCAAAGAACGCATCGAACACCAATGGAATCATACCCAGAATCGTTGTTAGTGCTGCCATGCTTACTGGACGTACGCGGCTAATTGCACTGTCAACAATCGCTAAGTAAGGATCCTTGCCCGACTCTAGCTCAAGGTTGATTTGGTCTAGAAGTACGATACCGTTTTTCAGAATCATACCGCTCAAGCTCAATAGACCAAGGAACGCGGTAAAGCTGAATGGCATGTTAGTGGTTAACAAACCAAACGAAACACCGATAATTGATAGCGGAACCGTAAACCAAATAACCAGTGGTTTCTTAAGTGAGTTAAACAGCAGCATCGTAATGATGAACATCAACAAGTAACCCATCGGCAACGAACCAAACAGACCTTCTTGTGCATCTTTCGATGATTCGTATTCACCGCCCCACGTAATTTCGTAGCCTTCAGGAATGTGCAGCGCCATTACTTTCGGTTGTACACGTGCAAACAAGCTTGCCGCGGTATCGTCACTCAGCACATCGTGGTCAGCCAGTACCGTTAGAGTACGCTTACGGTCACGACGCTGGATCAATGGCTCTTCCCAGTCTAGCTTCACACCATCAATTACTTGATCTACCGGGATATACGTTTGTAGAGACGGACTCCAGATATTCACGTTCTGCAGTGACTCAAAGTCCACACGTTCTGCTTCTGGCAAACGAGTAACGATAGGCAGCGTGTGGGTACCATCACGTAGGAAGCCAAGTGCACTACCGCCAAATGCCATCTGTAGCGTACTTGAAAGATCTTCTTTAGAGATACCCAAGCGACGTGCTTTTGATTCGTTAAATACCGGCACTAACTCTTTGGTGCGCTCACGCCAGTCGTGGCGAATGTTACGAGCACCTGGGTCGGTGTGCAAAATGTCTTCGACTTGTACCGCTAGGTCACGCAGCACTTGTGGATCTGGGCCAGTAATGCGCGCTTCAATCTTAGACGCTGGCGACGGACCGAATTCCATCAGTTTGAACTGGAACGTTGGCTTATCAAACGTCTTAGCTAGGCTGTCATCCAACTTATGTAGAAGCTTGAACATGTTCTCACGGTCGGTGGTACGAACTTGGAACTGCGCATAGGCTTCATAGCTCTTCTCCGGTTGATAAGTCAGAGCGAAACGTTGCAGACCTTGACCAATCGATACGGATACAAAGTCGATATCATCTTGAGTGCGAATGTAGCTTTCAACTTCTTCCGCTTTCTTGATGGTCTCGCGAATGTCGGTGCCTTCTGGCATCCACATATCAACGTAGAACATCGGCGTGTTTGAAGGTGGGAAGAACTGTTGCTTCACACTGCCAAACGAAACCACAGCGCCAACAAGTAATGCCACCATACCTGCTACCGTCAACCAACGGAAACGCAGAGCCAGTTTAAGAGACGCACCGAACGCCACGAACAACCAACCTTTGTACGGGTCTTCGTCTTCAGCATCTGCGCCTTTGTCTTCCTCTTTCAGTAGAAGATCCGCTAGGAATGGCGTTAGCGTAATCGCCGTAATCCAGCTCAAGAATAGCGAGAAACACAGAACCCAGAACAGAGAACCCATGAACTCACCGGTTGCATCTTGAGACAGACCGATAGGCGCAAATGCGGTAATAGCAATGACTGTCGCACCAAGTAGCGGCCACTGAGTTTGCTTAACAATATCTGTTGCAGCTTGAACTTTGGTTCGTCCCTTCTTAAGGCCAACCAATATTCCTTCCACCACCACGATGGCGTTGTCCACCAACATACCGAGCGCAATGATCAACGCACCAAGGGAAATACGGTGTAGCTCAATGTTGTTATAGTTCATCAAGATGAAGGTACCGAATACCGTCAATAGAAGAACCAAACCAATGATCACGCCACTGTGCAGGCCCATGGTAAACAGCAACACGATAATTACGATCGCAACCGCTTCAGCCAAACTAATAACAAACGCTTTTACAGAGTCATCTACTTCTTGCGATTGGTTGTAGAAGTAGTTCATATCAAGCCCTGCAGGTTTAATACTCTCAAGGCTTGCCAGTTCAGCTTCGATACGTTGGCCTACTTCCACTACGTTTACGCCAGAGGCAAACGAAATACCGATGTTGATCGCTTTCTTACCGTTGTACAACAGCACATTGCCCGGTTTTTCTTGAATACCACGGCTAATGGTCGCCACATCTTTCAAACGAATCAGGTTACCCGTATCGCGACCATGAATGATAAGGTTTTCTAGAGCTTCTACGGTGTTTAATGTACCGCTTGGGCGAATAATAAGGCTCTCGCCGTTTACCATCACTTCTCCGGCAGAAACCACGTTGTTCTGCTGGTTCAGCAAACCCGAAATCACATTCATGTCGAGGTTCAGAGCTGCCAAGCGATCCAATGAGATCTCAACAAACAACATCTCTTGCTGGTCACCCGCGATGTCCACTTTACCCACGCCATCGATCAGCTCCAGCTCACGTGTTAGTTGGTCTGCGTAACGTTTCAGTTCGACGTAATCATAGTCGTCACCCGTTAGCATCAGCATCACGCCGTACACGTCACCAAAGTCATCAATGATTTGCAGAGATTGAACGCCTTGCGGCAAAGTTGGTTGCAAATCGTTGATTTTACGACGCATTTCATCCCAGATTTGCGGCAGTTCATCCGGACCGTAGTCCATCTTCATGCTCACCATAATCTGCGACATACCACTTGAAGACGTTGACGTGATCTTATCGATGTAAGGCAGCTTACGAATCTCTTTCTCAAGCGGATACGTTAGCTCTTCTTCTACCTCTTTAGACGTTGCACCTGGGTAGGTTGCAATCACCATCGCATCTTTAATGGTAAATGCTGGGTCTTCCAATCGACCTAGTTCTAGGAACGACGTAACACCGCCGACCGCTAGAATAACGATGAACAGCCAGCTGATGACTTTGTTCTTAATTGAGTATTCAGCAATGCTCATTATTGTTGTTTCTCCACCACATCCACATGCTTACCTTCGCGCAGTTTGCGTAAGCTGGAATTCACTAATACATCGCCTTGAGCAACACCTGATGACACAATCGCACCTTCGCCATTCACTTGGTCGATGGTTACTTCCACTTTAGTGACCGCGTCACCATTTAATTTCCAAACAAAAAACTCACCAGTATGACTGCCTGCTTGAAGCGCCGTCATTGGAATGTTGTAACCGTCAATAGAAGTAATGCCCGCTTCGACCATATCCACAGCAACGCTCACGCTGGTGCCCGGTAGAATTTCTTGTTCCGGTTGCGGCATGGTTAGGTACATTTGGTAAGTTTGTGTTTGTGCGTTCGGCTCACTGGTGTGCTCTAAATAATCTAACGGGTAAGATTGTGTATCACCCGAAAATGTCGCTTGAGGCTGGTAGCTCATGCTCTGAGTATTTGGATTCACCATTGCCAACACATTGTCTGATAGCTCGATACGAACATAGACTTTGTCGCTTTGATATAGGTTTAGAACTGGCTCACCAATCGCCACACGCTCAAAGCGCTCTTTGAATACATCAGACACTTTGCCTGCAAACGGTGCAAACAGACGCGTGTAGTTCAGTTGGTTGGTTGCGTTGTAGAAGTTTGCTTCCGCCAGCTCTTTGTTCGCCGTTAGCTCATCCAACTCCGCTTTCGAAACCATTTGGCGGTTATGCAGTTCTTCACCGCGTTTAAGCTGACGAATCGCTAACGTATATTGCGCTTCTGCATCGTTTACCGCTTGCTTCTCTTTGCTGTCGTCCAGCTTAGCGATCATCTGGCCTTGTTTCACCGTGTCGCCTGCTTTAACTAACACGTGCTGCACTTCACCCGCACGGCGGAATGCAATTGGCGTTTGCTCGGCAGGAACGACCTGACCTTTAAATGTGCGAAATTGGCTTTTCACAGGTACATCGACAGCAACCGTCGAGACATACAGTGGCTGCTCTGCCACGACTTCATCCGTACTGTTACAACCCGTCAGTACTGCAAGCGCAATAGCCGATACTGTGAATAGTGAACGTTTCATTAGATACCTTCCTCACGAACCCAAGCTTTCACTACTTGGCCTTCTACTAGGCGCTCAACACCTGCGATGACAACGTAGTCGTTTTTATCAAGACCAGACTCCACACCACCATTGGCATTTAGTGACAAGGTCACTTTATTCGCCTGTTGTGTTTCACTGTCCATCACCCATACCTCGCCTTGATTCGCATCTTTCGACACCCAAGCTGCATTTGGCAGCGTCATTGCGTTAGAAACGTTTTGCTTAGCGATGTGTACTTGACCCGTCATGCCCGTCAGTAAGTTACGATCAGAAGGACGAGTAATCGTCACAATCGCTTCATAACTGTTGGTATCGGCATTTGGTTGAGTTGAGATTTCTTTGAACTTACCTTGGATGCGATTGTTAGGCTCGCTGTCCATGGTGACCCACATTTCTGCGTCTTTTAGAGAGTTCAATGACACAGCTTCAGCGTAAGTCACAGGCAAAGTGAACGACACATCCAAGGTGGTATTGTCGATCAAGTTCAGGATTTCTTGTTTCGCCGCAACCACTTGGTATGGCTTCACATACGTATAAGACACCACACCATCGAACGGCGCATGAATTTCTGTGTAGCTTAAGTCGGTCTTCGCTTGTTCTAGATTTGCTAATGCCGCTTTGTATTGCGTTTCTTGCTGGTCATAGCTATCAGCACTGATCAACTTCTTGTTGTACAGGCTCTTCGAGCGTTCCCATTGAGTCTTAGCCAACGAGTACTGCGCCTGTGACGCATCAAGTGCCAGCTGCAAATCTTTAGGGTCTAGCGTTGCAAGTACATCGCCTTGCTTCACCTCTTCACCCATTCGCACGATCAACTTTTTAATCTCGCCACCTACCTGAAATGAAAGTTGGGCTCTGTACGTTGCATCTATTCGTGCAAGGAATGCATCAGAATCGGCAACCGTCAGATCGTTAACAGCAAGCAATTTCACAGGTTTGATTAATGGCTCGGACGGTTCTGATACGGCTTTGTTACACCCTGTCAGCATCGTAGCGAGGCTTAATGCCACCGCGGCTCCGACAAATGTGCGCTTTAGATATTGTTTTCGCACTGGCTTTCTCCATCGACTTAATATTTACTACACAGATGTGCAGTATAGGAGCAATAAAAAAATGATCAACATATTTTCCATGTGGATAATAAAATAATTAGGCAAATGGTGTGGTTTCTGGTAAAAATAGGCGCGTTGATTAATATTCGGGAAAATTCGAACTATGACAGAAAGAAAGCAAGGCCGTAGAAGTGCTGAAGCCGCTGAGCAAACTAAGTGTCTTATTCTTAGAGTTGCGGCGGATATGTTCTGTGAGTTGGGTTACGAACGCGTCTCGCTTCGCAACATCAGTGAAAAGGCCGGTGTCTCCCATAGTTTGATTCGCCACCACTTCGGCAGCAAAGAAAAGATCTGGCAAGCTGTGAGTGATGCCATGGATGAATTCATGCAAGGCTACATGGCGCAGTTGGTTGACGAAATGCCAGCAAACACCCCGTATAATCAGAAAATCTACCTATTTATGGTAAGGATGTTGGCCTTTGCGCTCAAACACCCACATCCAATCCAGATGATTGCCGACGCAATCCGCCATGGCGACGATGCATTACTGCAATACTTCCTTAAATCAAAAGATGAGTTCGCGGCCATCTTTACCGAGCTATTTGCCGAGTACAACGTTGAGTACCCTGAGCATCAAATCGACCAGTGGGAATCAAAATGGCAAATGCTGGTATTCGCACACGGGGCAATCAGTTTAACCCCGATGATGCAAGAAACATGGCCAGAAGATGCAAACAATCGCGAAAAAATGCTGCTTAATCATTGGGAGTTATTCAACACCATCATGGCGAACCAGTTCAGTGTGAACAAAGAAGACATGATCCACCCAAGTGAATTGAGCGAAATCGTGACGCAAATGTGCTGCCCGATTGAAGAACTCACTGCATAAGCGAGTTATTCAAAAGAACATAAAAAATGCCGAGCACTAAGCTCGGCATTTTTGTTTGTACTGGTTATTTCAGAGAGAAAACTAAATGGAACCTACTTCTAGTTACTTATTCCTAAACGCAACACTGTAGTTATACAGCGCGTGGAAGGTAGATTCCTAGTCTCGCCTAGTTTTACCTAGTCTCATTGGAATAACGAGCCTTATTTAACTCTCTAAATCAATAAATTAGCTTAATTAACCACGGTAGTAACGCTGTGGTACGAATGGCATTTTCTCTACCGTCATTGGTAGTTTTTTGCCACGTACTTCTGCAAACAGCTCAGTACCAATCGCCGCAAGATCTGCGCGTACATAACCCATTGATACTGGTTTACCTGCGTTAGGGCCTGCTGTACCACTGGTTACTACACCAATCTTATTACCTTCTGCATCAAACAGCTCTGCACCTTCACGTACTGGCGCTTTCGTTTGACCAACTAGGCCGATACGCTTACGGACAACATCTTTAGTTTCGATCTGCTTAAGAATGATGTCTGCACCAGGGAAGCCACCCGCACGCTCACCGTCTGCACGGCGCACTTTTTGAATGCCCCATAGTAAGCTTGCTTCAACTGGTGTCGTTGTTGTATCTAGGTCGTGACCGTATAGACACAAGCCACACTCAAGACGAAGTGAGTCACGAGCGCCAAGACCGATCCACTCTACTTCTTCTTCACCTGTTAATTTACGAGCAAGCTCTTCTGCTTTATCTGCCGGAACAGAGATTTCGTAACCGTCTTCGCCCGTGTAGCCACTACGAGAAACAATGCACTCAACGCCAAGTAACTCTACTTTACGAACGTCCATAAACAGCATCTCTGCTACTTCAGGAGCAAAACGCGCAAGCACTTCTGCCGCTTTAGGGCCTTGAATCGCAAGCAGTGCACGATCATCAATGATTTCTAGCTCAATGCCAGATGGAAGGTGCGCTTCAAGATGTGCAATGTCTTGCTCTTTACATGCAGCGTTTACAACCACAAACAGATGATCGCCAAGGTTAGCCACCATCAAGTCGTCCATGATGCCGCCCTGCTCGTTAGTGAAGAACGCGTAACGTTGCTTGCCTGCGCCTAGGTCAACAATATCCACTGGAACCAGAGTTTCTAGGAATGCAGCTGCACCGTCACCAATCAAACGAAGTTGACCCATGTGAGAAACATCGAACAGACCTGCTGCATCACGTGTGTGTAAGTGTTCTTTCTTTACGCCTAGTGGGTATTGAACTGGCATGTCGTAACCCGCGAACGGGACCATCTTTGCGCCTACTTCAACATGAAGTGCATGCAGTGGTGTTTTCAGAAGTTCTTGAGTCATTTTCGTCTCCATTTAGATAGACCCGAGAATGCTGTCGGCATTCAATGTGTTTCCAATAATAAACACGCTTGATTCAATTTTGCACGAACAAGACATCGCTCGACTTTCAAAAGTGTGACTTTTAACATTTTAATCACAATAAAACGCACAAAAAAGGCGCTCTATTGAGTGAGATGTCATCAATAGAGCGCCATGATAACGCATTTAAAACCAATAGCAATCGTTTGCTTTCACTATAGGAAATTTACAACTATTTATCACTATTTGGCAGTGACCCACAAAATGTTCGCATCTTCTTCGCTCACACTGGTCAACATATGGCCCATGTTCGCATCGTAGTAAACACTGTCGCCTTCACTTAATACAACAGGCTCATAGAACTCCGAATAGAACATAACCTCGCCTGATAATATAAGTAGAAACTCTTCGCCATCATGACGAACCCAATCTTTGTATTCATCAAAACTGCGGGCACGAATTTGGCTCTTAAAAGGCATCATTTTCTTATTGGAAAGTTGAGTCGCCAGCAGCTCGTGTTCGTAGGTTTGGGTTGGGTGTGGTTTACCCTCTTTCTTCTTAGTGATATCACGACGACCTGTCGCCACCTTTTTCCTTGGTGGTTCAAACAGTTGCGGCATATCAATTTGCAGACCAAGTGCCAGTTTCTGCATTGCTTGGAACGTTGGAGAAATCTGTTCGTTCTCGATCTTACTTAGCGTAGAACGAGCAAGGCCAGTACGTTGGCTCGCCTCTTCTAGCGTGATACCAAGTTTAGAGCGGATATCTTTAATGCGCTGACCGAGCTTAAGCGGTTCTATATTCTGGTCTTGCTGCTCTTTCGCCAACGTCATTGACGGGTATTCATCGTAAATACTTTCTGCCATAAATCCCTCTGTAAAACTTCTTTATTCCTTCCTATTAGCATTGTGCATGAACCCTATAGTGGATAAAAGTCCACCGAGTTAATTAAAGCGTGCTCTTGTTAACAAAACCAGAAATCTCGTTTCCTATAGGAAATTTTTGGTTGATTGTTCGTTCCCTAGGGGGTATGTTACCAACTTGTTAGATGTAGAGATGCACATTTCCGTTAGAGATTGGACTGGAGAAAGCACAATCCAGCGGAGTTTTAACCCACTTATTCGGGTCGAAAGTCACTCTGTTCTGCTATGCAGTTCAGCTGTTTTGAGGACAAATGAGCCACCATCGCATTCAAACAACTATTTCTACTGCGGGTTCATTTTCAGATTTGGAAGGTCAACTACCATGAACAAGAGTTACCCTAACCACAGCTTGGAAAACTTTTTCTCTACCAACCTCTCCGCGACAGATGACGCTGTCTTTGCTGGAATTCAGGCAGAATTCGCTCGCCAAAACGAACAAATCGAACTTATCGCTTCTGAGAACATCGTGTCTAAAGCGGTAATGCAAGCTCAAGGCACATGCCTAACAAACAAATACGCTGAAGGTTACCCAGGTCGCCGTTACTATGGTGGTTGTGAGCACGTAGATACAGTGGAAGCCATTGCTATCGAACGCGCGAAAAAACTTTTCAATTGTGAATACGCAAACGTTCAACCACACTCAGGCGCACAAGCAAACGGCGCAGTAAAACTGGCACTACTTCAACCTGGCGACACCATTCTTGGTATGTCTCTAGACGCAGGTGGTCACCTAACACACGGTGCACGCCCTGCACTTTCTGGTAAGTGGTTTAACGCAGTTCAATATGGCGTTGACCGCGAAACACTAGAAATCAACTACGAAGACGTTCGCCAACTAGCACTTGAGCACCAACCTAAAATGATCATCGCAGGCGGTAGTGCTATTCCACGTACTATCGACTTCGCAAAATTCCGTGAAATCGCAGACGAAGTAAACGCGATTCTTATGGTCGACATGGCGCACATCGCCGGTCTTATCGCAACAGGCGCGCACCCTAGCCCGCTTCCTCACGCACACGTGGTTGCGACTACAACCCACAAAACACTGCGTGGTCCACGTGGCGGTATGATTCTGACCAATCACGAAGACATCATTAAGAAAATCAACTCAGCGGTATTCCCAGGCCTGCAAGGCGGTCCACTGATGCACGTGATTGCGTCTAAAGCAGTCGCGTTCGGTGAGGCGCTTGGTCCTGAATTCAAAACTTATATTGATTCAGTGATCAACAACGCAAAAGTTCTAGCGGAAGTATTGCAAACTCGCGGTTGCGACATCGTAACCGGTGGTACTGACACACACCTAATGCTGGTTGACCTTCGCCCTAAAGGCTTGAAAGGTAACAAAGCAGAAGAAGCACTAGAGCGTGCAGGTATCACGTGTAACAAAAATGGCATCCCATTCGACACAGAGAAGCCTATGATTACATCGGGCATCCGTTTAGGAACGCCTGCGGGTACAAGCCGCGGCTTTGGCGCTGAAGAATTCAAACTCATCGGTAATTGGATTGGTGACGTACTGGATGGATTGGTCAACAACCCAGAAGGTGACGCAGAAGTAGAAAAACGCGTACGCAAGCAAGTGAAAGAGCTTTGCAGTCGTTACCCTCTTTACCAATAAAAGATTTATTAAATCAGAAACTATCCTGACAAGTTATTTGGAGATTAAGCAATGGACAAAACACTGAAGTTTACAGATAGCCACGAGTGGGTACGTGACAACGGTGACGGCACAGTAACTATCGGTATTTCAGAGCACGCTCAAGAGATGCTAGGTGACGTAGTTTTCGTTGACCTACCAGACGTGGAAGATGAAGTCGAAGCGGGCGAAAGCTTTTCTTTGGTTGAGTCAGTAAAAGCCGCTTCAGACATCTACTCACCAATCACTGGCGAAGTAGTTGAAATCAACGAAGAGCTAGAAGACAGCCCAGAGCTAATCAACGAAGAACCATACGAAGGTGGTTGGATTGTGAAAGTGAAGCTTTCAAACCCATCTGAGTTGGATGACTTAAAAGATGCGGAAGAATACCTAAGCTCTATCGAAGAAGAGTAATTAGGATGAGACGAAAGCTGTCCCCTAGCATAACGATTAGTGGACAGCTTTTTTTCTAGGTTCGGACGTATAATTTAGATTATCAGTAGCGTAAATCCGTTACCCGAACCAAGGAGTAGGTAAAGGACAATGACTGAATTACTTCAAAGCCTCAGCACACAGAATGAGTTCGTTGCTCGCCACAATGGACCAAACAAATCTGACCAACAAAAAATGTTGGAAGCGATCAACGCAGTAAGCCTTGATGCGCTTATCGACGAAACCGTACCAGCGCAAATTCGCCTAGAGCAGCCAATGAGCTTGGCAGAAGCGAAAAGCGAAGCAGACATGCTGGCAGCAATGCGTAAGTTCGCCGATCAGAACCAAGTTAAACGTACATTCATTGGTCAGGGTTACTACAACACCTTCACGCCAAACGTAATCCTACGTAACGTGATGGAAAACCCGGGCTGGTACACCGCTTACACCCCTTACCAACCAGAGATCTCACAAGGTCGTCTAGAAGCACTTCTAAACTACCAACAAATGGTGATGGATCTTACTGGTATGGAAATCGCGAACGCGTCACTGCTCGATGAAGCAACGGCAGCAGCAGAAGCGATGACACTTTGTAAGCGTGCGGGTAAGAGCAAGAGTAACGTATTCTTCGTTGCTGACGACGTTCACCCACAAACCATCGAAGTGGTAAAAACTCGTGCGAAATTCATCGGCTTTGAAGTCCTAGTTGGTTCTCTAGAATCACTACCAGAGCAAGACGTATTCGGCGCGCTAGTTCAGTACCCAGGCACAACAGGTGAAGTTCGTGACCTAACGGACATCATCGCAAAAGCACAAGCGAACAAAACGCTGGTAACGGTAGCGACTGACCTATTGGCTTCTGCCCTACTAAAACCTGCGGGTGAAATGGGTGCAGACGTAGCAATCGGCTCGGCACAACGTTTCGGCGTTCCTATGGGTTACGGTGGTCCACACGCAGCCTTCATGGCAACACGTGACAAGCACAAGCGTACTATGCCAGGTCGTGTTATCGGTGTTTCTATCGATACCAACGGCAACCAAGCTCTTCGCATGGCAATGCAAACGCGTGAGCAGCACATCCGTCGTGAAAAAGCGACATCAAACATCTGTACCGCTCAAGCTCTACTAGCGAACATGGCGTCTTTCTACGCGGTTTACCACGGCGCAGAAGGTCTACGCACGATCGCTCGTCGTACGCACCACATGACGGCTATCTTAGCTGCCGGCCTAACCAAAGGCGGCTTCGAGCTTGCTCACAACAGCTTCTTCGACACCATCACCATCAACACAGGTGCACAAACTGAAGACCTATACGCAAAAGCACTAGCAGCAGACATCAACCTACGTAAGTTGGGTACTCAACTAGGTGTGAGCTTCGACGAAACCACAACCGTGGCAGACGTAGAAGCCCTATTCGCAGTATTCGGTGTGAAAGAAGAAGTCGCAGCACTATCCACTGAAATCGCAGGCAACGAATTTGCAGCGATTCCAGAAGCACTGCGCCGCACAACAGAATACCTAACGCACCCTGTGTTTAACACGCACCACAGCGAAACACAGATGATGCGTTACCTAAAACAGCTAGAGAACAAAGACTTCTCGCTAACGCACGGCATGATCCCACTGGGTAGCTGTACGATGAAGCTGAACGCAGCAGCAGAGATGATTCCAGTAACTTGGCCTGAGTTCGGTTCAATCCACCCGTTCGCACCAGCAGAACAAGCAGCCGGTTACGCAGCACTAGCAAAAGATCTGAAAGAGAAGCTATGTGAAATCACAGGCTACGACGCATTCTCACTGCAACCAAACTCTGGTGCATCGGGTGAGTACGCAGGTCTTATCGCAATTCAACGCTACCACGAAAGCCGTGGCGAAGGTCACCGCAACGTATGTTTGATCCCAAGCTCTGCACACGGTACTAACCCTGCGACAGCGTCTATGGTGTCAATGAAAGTGGTTGTGGTTAAGTGTGATGAAGAAGGCAACATCGACATCGACGACCTAGCAGCGAAAATCGAGAAACACAAAGACAACCTATCAAGCATCATGATCACCTACCCTTCTACGCACGGCGTATACGAAGAGCAAGTGAAAGAAGTGTGTGAAATGGTTCATGCCGCAGGCGGTCAGGTTTACCTAGACGGCGCGAACATGAACGCACAGGTTGGTCTAACAACGCCGGGCTTCATCGGCTCAGACGTTTCTCACCTAAACCTACACAAAACCTTCTGTATCCCACACGGTGGTGGCGGTCCGGGTATGGGCCCTATCGGTGTGAAATCGCACCTAGCGCCTTTCCTACCGGGTCACATTGAAAACGGTGCAGACGGCGAAGGCTTCGCAGTATCAGCAGCGGATATGGGTAGCGCATCTATCCTACCTATCTCTTGGGCTTACATTGCGATGATGGGTGAAGCTGGCCTAACAGACGCAACAAAAGTAGCGATTCTGAACGCGAACTACGTGATGGAGACACTACGTCCTCACTACCCTGTTCTTTACCGTGGTACGAATGGCCGCGTAGCGCACGAATGTATTATCGACATTCGTCCTCTGAAAGAAGAAACAGGCATCAGCGAAGAAGACATCGCGAAGCGTCTAATGGACTACGGTTTCCACGCACCAACCATGTCATTCCCTGTAGCAGGCACGCTAATGGTTGAGCCAACGGAATCAGAAGACCTAGAAGAGCTAGACCGTTTCTGTGATGCGATGATCGCAATCCGTGAAGAGATGGCGAAGGTTAAGAACGGTGAATGGCCGCTAGATAACAACCCGCTTGTTAACGCGCCACACACTCAAGTTGACCTAGCGAAAGAAGAATGGGATCGCCCTTACTCTCGTGAGCTTGGCTGTTTCCCTTCTAAAGCAACCAAATCTTGGAAGTACTGGCCAACAGTAAACCGCGTAGATAACGTATACGGCGACCGTAACCTAATCTGCTCGTGCCCAAGCATCGATAACTACGAAGATTAATTTTTGTAGAATCTAAATAGACAAAGGCGAACCGATTGGTTCGCCTTTTGTTTTTGGGTAAGTACGTTAACTCACTTTTGGACAAAAGCATGTCAGTGGTTATTCTAAATTAACAATTCATAAATAACTTTTTGTATGGCAATGTGGTAGTGATCAAACTTCACTCAAACTAATTTCATTGAGTGCTGACGAGCATATCGATTACTATCTAAGCAATACTCAAGTAACAAGGAAGGAACCGCAATGTGGGAGTTTATTCAAAACTACGCTGGAATAATCGCGCTGATGGCACTGTTTCCATTGATGATGTTCGTATTAAATCCAAAAGAGAGTATCGTCAGCTTAATGAAAGAGGTTCGTAGTGATAGCAATGAAAGGATTGCAGTGCTTGAGCAAAGAGTTGCTGAGCTGGAGAAAAAGTTGGATCAGAGCTCGTGATTTGCTTGCTTGCGCCGAATGTGGTGCAAGCGCCGTTCTTTGGTTGGGGTGATTGATACTCGATCTTACACATCCGATGATTGGTCACAGAAGGGGCGTTCGTTCTGCTGACATCGTAGCTCGCAATTGGACAGGAATGAGTTATCGCTTTATCTAAGTTAGCATTTAATGGATTAAATCAGGCATTGCAAAACGAATTCATCGCAACATAAAACACACAAAAACGCTGACTATTCATCCTCAACTATTTTTAACTCTAATAAAGTTACGTTTTGTAGTTATCTAATAAAAAATCGGGAAAAAGAACAAGTTAAACTAACTGGTTTTATAGTTTTCAAATGGATTAAATGTAAATTTTTATACAAATAAAGAAAATAATAAATAGATTTAATTGGTTCGCGCAAATGTTGCCATGAAAGTTAATGCTATTTTAACCACCTTACTGACACAAAACCTTATGAACCTTAAAAATTACACATTAACTTTTGTTTTTGGCCTGAATAATTAAAGTGTAAATTTTCATTTAGTTAGAATTTTAGCCAAATTTCATATCTAGAGCATATGCCACACCTCATCATCAAACATCGCTAAAATAGAAGCAATTTCAGATAATTAAATGGTTTCCAATGCACAAAAATGACTTCTATTTTGCTATTTCTCTTTATTTTATTGTGATAAATGAATTAAACTGTAATTTCGAAGATGTATCAAACCTCATAGCTCTGTTCATTCAGGTTGTTGAGTTTTTTAAGTTCATGAGTTCTAGGAAATAATTGTTTTAAAATATAGAATCACTAGTGTTAAAACAATGTGCATGCATTTTTATTTGGGATGAGATATACAGATCTGAAATGAGAAAATGGGCACTTTGGGGAAAACGGCACCCACTCTTAAGGCTCTGGACAAAACACTGTTAGTGACTTTGCTAAGTTAGTAACCCTTTAACTACTTCAGGTATGACAATTGTTATCGAAGCTCACTTGTCAATAACTGAATAAATAGAGCTTATTCAACCATTGTAGGGAGTGAAGAATTTGTGAATTGTATATCGATAGTGTTTGCGTCGACACTGGCTTGATGTCGATTCTCAAGTAACTCTATGAACAAGTTTGTATTGGAGGTACATAATTTCATGGTGTAGATCATTTCAGAAATACTAATTATATTTAGGCAAACGTTATGCGTATTACTCAGCGTCTGCATTAAATGTATTACTTCATCCCAGTCGTTCGATGGTCGAAATTCATCTATAAGAACAATGCCATAATATGAATACTTACCCTCTAACAATAGAGTGTTATCATACTCATCGTAAATTCGCTCGCCTCTTTTAATCGATTTGTAAACACCTTCTAATTGGCCAAGAGCTTTTTTACAGTGCTTGATTATACTAGCGGCGGTTCGTTCATAAGATTTTTCTACGGCATCTTTGTCTATTTGGAGGCACTTTGATTCAACGGCGATCAATTGTTGATTCTGTGTAATAGTTAAAATATCAGTAAGCTCTCGCTCTTTCTTACCGATTGTGACAAGAGGAGATATAGCTGTCTTGGAAGCGTCCATTAAACAAAGAGATTGGTAAATCTGACGTTCTTGACGGGTTCCATCTATATCTTGAATCACATCATAGTGTGTAGAACCTTGCTCATTAATATGAATAGCTTTAACAGTGTGTATATCTGTGATTTCTACTGAGAACTTAAAGCTCACGATTGGGTATTGAGGGTGGGCATCGTAATCAAAGCCTAAATCTGCACAAACAGAATCCATAAAATGATTAACTGCATTGTAGTCATTGGATGATGTTAATTTTGTGTTTTGAAGGACATTGCGAACACGTTTATTTCTAAAGTTTGTTTTTATTTTGATTTTGCTTTCTTGAACTGGTGCATCGGTTTCATCAAATAAAACTAAGTCCACTTCAGTATCGAAAAATGAAAAGTCCAATATGTTATTTGGGTTCTGCCACCTTTGAGCCAGCAGCGCATGCATTGGAGAACTTTTATTATCAATGATTTTCATACAAAGAGCTAAGTAATGCGGATTTTTTGTAGTAGTGAGTACGAAAAAATCCACTTTAGCGCCCAGAGCTATGGCCTTGATAGTCGAAGTAGGCAGTTTAGCTATAATCGCCTTGTTACCTTTTTTATTCGACTCACAAAATATACCGATCTTTTCAGAAATTAACACTTCGTACAAAAACTTTGATGGTATATACATTTATTTCTCAGTAAGTTAGTGATAATAAAGCATCATACTGTTTACGCTTAGTAAATCAAGGGTAACAGTGAGTTGTCGGTTTAAGTAATGTGACTACTATACGAGGTTTTCAAAAGACGTCCCACCTCATGACAAAGCATCACGCGTTTCAATCAGTTAGTTCGGGGCCACTAGAAAAAACTGTAACACTAGCCTTTATGTTCCCCCAGTCGATAAATATTGGTAGGGCAAAAGTCCATCAACCGGATGTGAATGACCACTTACTCTAAACGATTCTGGGGCAGAACCGAGCTAGCCACAGGACGAGCTAGCTCAACATTGGACAGAAGTTTGCTAGTAACTTTACTAATTTAACAAATTACCGACAACTACAGGTATGGAAAGTCGCTTAGCTTTATTTCCGGTCATTGTGGTGCAGATAATAAACCTTTTGACCCCCTCGTTTTAACTACACCCCAAAACTCTTTGTGAAACTCACAATAAACACGCGAATTGAGGCTCGCAAAAAATTTTAGCTGGCGAACATCACTTTGATCTCAAAATTTCCGCTAGCAATAATAATTACTTTCTACTCAGCATCTTAAATACGTCTAGGGCTTTGGAACAGGTATGATATAAATAAGGCTCTAGGATACAAAGCTTTTTTAGCATTACCTCTATTCTAAATATAGCGTCGTCACTAATTGACAGATACGCCAATTCTGTACACCATTGCCCTATAAATTCAGCCCAGTCATTTTTATCCTCAAAGGCAGCAGCTGCAACTAAACCTAGCGAAAGATAGTTTTCTGGCTCAGAATCTACATCAATATAATCACGATATAGTCGGCTTAAGATCATAACTGATGAAGCAATCTTTTCACTTCGAGTCATACAAGCAACTTGTGCCAAACCATTAAGTACCTGGTAAACTGAGTCCTTGTCGTTTGCTTCGGCTAATTTATGCTGTGCACTTTCTAATAGTGATACTGTAGATTCTAAATGTTTTTCATCAATTTTCCAGAAAAGTGCAGAGTTCATTAAAACTCTGAACGATGCTAATGAAACCTCACAATTCACTTGCTCAGCCAGCAAATTAGATATTTCACTAGGAACCTCATCTGGAACAAAGTTACCTTCCAATGGTCCAGGTAAAAAACAATTCATATTGAATTTTGAACCACTCATAATCTCTTCTTGTAAAAACTTAATCGCGTCACTTTTAGCAGCATTTTGACATGCTATATTTATCCGACCATATAGCTCATTAATGAATTGTTCTGCTGTTAAATATGTTGGTAACCATCTTGGTTCTTCCATTAGATCAATAAAACTTTGACAGCAAAAATAAAGCCCCCTCTGTTGAGCAGCCCATTGTTCTACTTTGTCAAAGGCAACACTTTCTTCCAATGCAGCTTCAACAATTAAGGCTGACTGGGCAAGAGAAGCGAGGCGCCTGTAGAATGGTGGCTTATTTTTGAATATCTGTAGTCGCGCCAGTTCTCCATCAACAAAAACAGTCATAGAGCAAAAAAGGCGTAGATTTTCCAGTGTTTTTACAGATGAAATACTCTCGAAAAGAGCCTTAATAGTAGTATCCAATGAATTGGCAAATTTCAAAGCACCGATTTCAAGGCAAGAAACCAAAAGTATTGGATGACAGGTTTCAATTGCCCTCTTTGCGAGAGATTGATACAAAGCTTCGTCAACGATCCCTGTTGAAACAACTCTTGATATTGATTTATGCATACAAATCAATAGCTCATTATCAATCAGTCCATTTTCTATTCTACTGTCGAAATATTTCTTAAACTCATTATTACAAAACTCCTCAATATTTTTACTGCCACGATACTTCCCGACAAGTCGTTCATAATAACGAATATCATTCGGAACCAGTGTCGATGCGCTATTTGACGGTCTTTGAAACTCACTCTTTAGTAACTTCTTAATGCGGATTGGAGATAAATCCAAATCAAGTAACAAGTCAGATACATCATCATCACTAACAGCTTCCGCCGAAAGCTTAGTTCTCCAATATTCAATGTCCTCTTTCGAGAGCCTACGATTTTTCGCAACTGTTTCAAATATGCTTAACCGTCTGTCGATATCTCCCAAAAGTGGCCAAAAACTATCATTAACAATCTGCACATCCCCTTTGGTTAGAGAAAAGCCTGAACGTTCATCGGGAAGATTACGTAACAACCACATATTATGATTAGTATCTTCCAATGAAAATTCCTCCTCGATATTATCAAAAACACTGCGAATAGCCTTAAAAAGAGCGCTTCTAGCAAAGGCATACTCTTTATCACCAAAACTAATAGTCGCATCTGTTTGTAACCCTAGCTCTTCGCACAATTTGGTATCCGATAGTAGCTCCAACCTAACCGAACTTGGGAATAAATTGAGGGTGTGAGAAACAATATAAGCACGCATAGAGTCCGAGTTATTCATCCTGAGCTATCTCCATTGGATTATTAGCGATACTTTCAATTTGCTGCTTCATCAAATCAATTACATACTTAAAACTCCACGCGTCATTGTCCTTCAAGGGCTCCAAAACAAACTCATCCAACCATGCTTTATAGCTATTCTTTTGCTTGTCTGACAAATGCTCCGGCGGCATCAGAACAGAATGAACCGTCAAAGCCTCGCCTATATAGGCCATTCCTTCATTTCCCCTTATTTTATGAGATTGGGCCCATTCCCTATATCCCATAAGATCATACAACCAGCATGATCTAGCACGACTTACTTCGGGAAGAATATCATCGGACCACTGAGTTCTTATTGCTTTTGCAATCGTCTTCATCGTTTCATGGAGCCACTGGGCATCTCTTGGGAGTTGAACCAAACCACTAATCCTGATCAAAAACAGATTTTCTCTTATCATTCTTAGCTGTTTAGTTGGCTTAAACTCACCATCTGACACTACTGAGTGATTTAGGTGATATTCAAGCTCTTCGTTGGAAATGCCAACAAACGCCAATCCAAACTCCCGGAGTAATGTCCTTGCTTCAAACTTCTGTTCTTGAGATATAAGTCCCTTATAGTGTAGTGTCTCAATAAAATCTAACGATGTATAAATAGGTGCGGTTCTTCCATCAAATGCTATATCTCGATGCTTATTCATAAACCGGTCATCTATCAAAGCTGAGTCGCATATTTTTAGGGCCTCAAAGAGCCCTTCGGTTGGCTTCGCATAATTGTTATTAGAAGCTGCTACTTGGTCTTTATTTAAAGGCATTTCCGCAAGCATGACTTTCCCAGAGGTAAGCCCATTCAAAAATAATTTCCTTATATTTTCTATTTTCGAATCTTCCTGTTCGATAATTGAACTGTAGCTTATCAACGATCTATACCTATCACGCTCTCCCTTAAATACATACACTTCAAATCCGGCATCGCTAAGTCTATCAAGCATATCAACAGTAATCAGATAGGTAATTGACAGTGAATCTAAAAATAACCGTGCGCCACTGGCCACTTCAATTTCGACAGGCCACTCTTTTTCATGTTGGTTAAGATAACTTAAGGCTTTGGTACACTGAGATTCAGTGATTACGGCTAGTTCTTTGAGTTTTTTGACTAATAGAGAGCATGAAGTCAGACAATAATGAAATGAAGAAAGGTCAGCTTCTACCTCCCTAAAAGTGCCTCCGACCTTATACACAGGGTAGGAACACACTACTACTGATTGCACCTCATTCGCAGGATTCTCACGCACCTCCTCAAGCATAAACGCAAGCTCTTCACCTACATCTAGTGCCAGCTCAGGATTATTAATTTTCTTCGGGTGAAAAACAGAAATTTTGCCATCAGAAACCAGCCGTTCAAAATACTTTGCCTTTTCAATTTGACTAGGCTGATGAAAAGCAACCTTCTGCTTCTCTTCAAAAAGCCATCGCATAAAAGAATGCGGGATAATGATTTTCTGAAAACAATCAAACAGCTGGTTTAGTATCCCCAAATTCTCCATCACCAAAGTACTGGAAGCATCGACAGCAACTATCTCACCAACAATAACCTGATCCGACCTCGCACCATGAAATACCGGGACTACACTTTTCCGCCTTATATCTTTCGTATTTTTATTCTCTAAGGGCTGGAGCAGATAGAAATCAGACATAGTTCTGTTCAATAGTTCCGTTACTGTAAAAATGGGGGCATCACCATCAAAATAGGCTTTATAGACCCTTTCATTCTTATCCCTAGACTCGGATATCATATCTTTTAGGTCTTCGAAAGAGGCCTTGTGTAATGGGCCATTTTCATTAGAGAGAACTATTGCCTTATTGAGCCATGCCGATGTTTCTTGATTGTCCTCTGAGCCCATTGTCGTAGCAATGAAATATGATGATGCAAACACTTGAGGATCATCCCGATATTTTCCTGTACAGAACTCAAGTATTTGCTTTGCTCGCCCTGGAGAAGTTGCTTTTGCTAAATGGGCAGCCTGTAAGAGGTCATTCGCGTTTAGCTCCTCCCTGCTATTCCAACTATCCTCCACAAAAATGCTGAGCGATTCCCAATCACCGCTGAAAATAGACAAGTTAATTTCTAGCGATTTAAGATCAGGTAGTTGTGATTTTGACTGCTTTAACCGAGCAATCTGTTCATGAGTACCACTTAAGTCCCCCTTTCTAAATAGACACCAAGCCCAGTGAGCTTGTAGCACCTCGCTTCTCTTGACGAGATCCGTCCTATCTGACAGAAATTGATGAAGCTCAGAAAACTTCCCAAGCGAAGAAGCGGTATTACAGACTCTGATAGCATCAGATTCCTGACCAGTGCGGTCAAAAAGCTCCTGGCAATATAAGTAGTATCTGTCCCCTCGATTGTTCCTTTCTAACAAATTAACCAAATGAGCAAGATCACTTGTAGTTTTACTTTGTTGATATTGGCTTATTGCTAATGCGACAAGGTCTGCGCCCTTGGCTGACTCTACGATGTTTTGCAAATGCCTAATTTCGACATCAGGTGCGCCTGAATCCTCAACCTTCTGTAAAAGTTGTTGTGCATCATCGACCAGCCCAGACTTAGCTAATACCTCTATTTCTAGCATACTAATTGCGATGGAGTTAACGCTCCTTTCCATTTGATTTCTATGGCACCTGATATAATCCACTGCTGCCGATATTGGCTTTTGTGTCTGCGCCAATACAAACCGCGCTAAACCAAGAGTTGCGTTATTCTCGGCACTTATAGCGGTCTGTCTATTTACCTCATTTTCAATAGACTCAAAATCGATATCAACTCCAAAAGAAAATGCCAATGGCAAATACTCAAGCGTTTTTTGATTGTAATTAACGAAGTAGCTCTTAAGCTCAGTAATTGCCTGTTCGTGAGTTTCACGGTTTCTAAGTTGTAACCACAGCACATACTTATCTGAGATATTCGTTACATCTTCAGCTCCCAGATGTCGTGCATGAACCGAGCAAACTTTGAATAGCTCGACAGCTCGATTTCTAAGTAGTATAGATTCAGAATCATCTGCCAACGGAAAGCGATCTGCTGCTAAGGGGATATAAGTCAAGACACTCTCACGGAGCTCAACTGCCTTAATTGCATTTACCAAGAACGTAAACGCAGAAAGCTGTGCCAGTGCTGGTGAAATAGATAAAGATTCGCCATCTATCTTTTGAACTACATCTAAAGCCTTTTCCCATTGATGCTCTGTCAACAAAACCGAGAGCAAAACGACTTTTCCATCATTATCTATATCGTGAAGGCTTAATCCTGCACTTTCAAACCAGCTCAAAGCAGCTTCATTTCCTTCCACTGTTTTTTTAATCATAAAAAAAGCAGCATAATTTGAAGGACTGTTGACCATAAGCAAACCAGATGCCGCATCTATTTTGTTAGCCCCTGTAGCATCAACAAAGGCCTGTGCTATGGCCGCCTCCTCTGTTTGACACAATTTTTTAGAGTGTGATAACCATTTTTTTGCTAGATCGGCCTTTTCTCCTATGCACAAGTATCTTGCAACTATCGCTAACGCCCTAGCTTTTACTTGGGGAGTGCCACCGGACAACTCTCCATCAATAATGCTTTCTGCTAAAGCAGTCGCTTTTTCTTCCTTAGGAAAAGAACCGAAAAATCGCAGAAAGGTAATTTCGCTTGAAAGCTCTTCTATCCTTTCATCTTGAAGATGCTGGGCTCCAAAACCGGAACCCCTCATTTTATCAACTATCAAATCTGCTGTTTGTTTGGGATGATCTTTAACAGTATCCAGTAGCTTCTTTTCACTGTCCTGGCGCATTGATTTAATTTGAAGCCACACCTCAATCAAATAAATCAATAGGCTTAACCCAATTAAAACCCACCCGGTTATAAACATTGGAGTTGATATTGGCCCACTATATTCTGGAAGAACTTTCTGGTGGCTCAAAAACCAATTTAAAATATCTAGCCATAAAGGAGGATTCAGGATACCAATACCAGCCAACAACAACGGTAGACTCAGCGCTTTCGCTAATGAAGGTCTGAACAGCACAACTAAAAACTTTATGTTTTTCCGCACAACACCCCAATCAATATTCATGGTGTTCTAAACTCTCTCTGAAGATGGAATTTCTTTGTCAAACGACCGGAGGATTCTCAGACAGACAGTGTCTGCCAGAACTTGTCCGTCTCATTTCACTTTGCTTAATTTTTCAATCAGTTAAACCGATAACCTAACGTTAGACAAACAACTTTGATAATCAAACCCACAAAATACAGGCACTTTCTACCTAACACACCATAGTAAACTAGAGACATACTTAACCATTACTAAAAGTAGGTCAACCAATGACAACAGTAACGAGTCTAGATTTTTGCACTAAGCAGGTTTGGTCGGGTGGACGACACTTGTTACCAAGTGCCGTCTCCCTAAGAACCCAGCGTGCAACTTTCACTGCACTGGGCTCAAGCCTCCACTAAGGCATCGTTTGATACCCAGCAACTCACAAAGCAGTTGGAACAGGTTCAATCCAAGAGTTACGTGCTTGTCTTTTTGACTTCCGCTTAGCCAAGTATTCTTGATAGTCGGGGTCATAAGGGATTGCGGCACTTCGGATTTTCACGTGTCGTTCTATTGGCACTTTCGCAATTTGGAACAGATTGAACTGACAATCCATGTTCATGATTTTCTGCCAACCATGAAATTGCCATTGGCCTTTTCGATTGAGAAAATACTTATGAACAACCCAGTCTTTAGACTTGGTTGGATGACGTCTAACTGCCCAGTGCCATAGTGCTTGGAATAGTTTGTGGTCTACATACCCGAATACTTGTTTAGCAACGCAGTGGCGGTAGTAATTCGCCCATCCTCTGAGTTTTGGATTTATCAGTTTGATAAGATCATTAACGGGGATAGTTGCGTGCTTTTTGATAAGCTCACGTAAATTTCTCAAAAATAACAGTGTGTTGAACTTGCTCGGTTTAATGAGCAATTTCCCTTTGTACTTCCTATGGTTGAAGCCCAGAAAGTCAAAACCATCATCAATATGAGTAATCTTCGTTTTCTCTTCGGATAGGGTTAACCCTCTTTCAGCCAGAAAGTCAGCAATCAACGGTTTGATATCGCTCACTAGCACTTCCTTTGAAGAGCAAGTGACCACGAAATCATCAGCGTAACCAATGAAATTGGCTTTAGCTCCTTTTCTCAGTGCTGTGGATTTTACGCGTTGCTCTAGTCCTGCAAGGGTCATTAGCATCAAGGTTGGAGATATTATCCCTCCTTGTGGTGTACCCTCATCGGTGTCGTAGAACAGGCCTTTATCCACAAAGCCAGACTTCAGCCATTGCTCTAACATACGTTTATCTACGGTGATATTTTCCATAAGCCATTGATGCCCGATTTTATCGAAGCAAGCTTTAATATCGCCCTCAAGAACCCATTTTGCTGATTTCTTCTGTGCCAAACATATAAAGCACTGACTAATGGCATCAGCGGTGCTGCGGTTTGGTCTGAAACCATAACTATTGAGGTCGGCTAGTGTTTCAGAAACAGGCTCTAGTGCAAGCAGGTGGAGCGCTTGTTGCGCTCTATCTATCATACACGGAATACCTAGAGGTCTGAGTTTGCCATTCTTTTTAGGGATGTAGATCCGTTTGAGTGGTTTTGCTTTGTCAGTCTTGCGACTCAGTTGATTAACCGCTTTCATACGGCGTGCATCTGTGTTCCAGATGACACCATCTATTCCAGGCGTTTTACTGCCTTTGTTTTGAGAGACTCGCTTAACTGCCAAAAATTTAGCAGAGCGAGAATGAGTCAAGAGCCACTGTAAGGATTTCACCTTACCGTATTTCTTTTCTCTCGTTGCTTTTGCGATACGCATTTGAAGCTTTAATACGTGCGCTTCAGCGGATTTCCAGTCAATAGACTGCCACTGAGCACCGTCAGAAGATGCACTAATCTCTTTCGAGATCATCATTTGCTTTTCTCCTTAAATAAAGTTCTTCAAATTCTCTCGCAAAGGGAGACCAGTCGGAAGTGGGCTCACTTTCGTGATCAGGCATGAGCCTGTATCTGCATCATTACAATGCAACTTTCGCTTTTTCCGACCTCCTCTACCTGCATCACTATCGGCCACAAAGGCTTTCCCTTAGGGAGTGATACAGGCTTACCCTGTTCCGTACGTTACGTAAAATGTCAGGTTAGATGCCCACTCTAGTGCGGGGAGCGTATCGATCACGAAAGAGCATTGCCCAATCTCTTTCCGACTCCCATTGCCTTTTTGGCTACAGCGTAATAACCACTTCCGCTGCTTCATCGTATAACGCACCTTAAATGGATTCACTTACGTTCATCATACTGACTACCTAGCACTCACCCGATTTGTGGTTATCAGGAGGATCTTCTTCTCACGATTCAAATCCCGAACGGGATATTCCCGCTCTTCGTTACATTGTCTGAGCCGCTGCTTTATTCAGGCTCATAGGCTCATCTGGTGATACAGAGGGTTCACTCATAAAGCGGTGAACAACGCTTCATACGACTTCAGGTCGCACGGGCAAAAACAAGTTTAAAGTACAAGCATCGTTAGTCAGTTGTTTTGATCTCGTCATTCTGAACCGCGAGGAACGAGCATGATTCAGAATCTACTAACCACATGCTGTGAGGTTCAGTTTAAACACTCACTCCACAGCACGCTTTCTGAGATTCCAAGTCTCGCTTATCATCGCTGGAATGACCGAACTGAAACACCGAGTGTAGTGGTTCAGATTTTGAGCCTGAATTAGAGCTAAGACGTACATATTAAAATCCGTAGATCTAAAAAGGCGAACCTTTCGATTCGCCTTTAGTTTGATAAAACCTGTTAGCTCACTTTTGATGCGGCGTGCTGCTCTACCATAAACGCGATGACTTCTTCGTTTAAGCAAGATTTGCTGATGTATTGGCGTTGTTTACCAAGATGAAGGATAAGGCCCAAATCGGTTTGTTCTAATTGGTCAATTTCATTCCAAGCGAGGCTGCGATCGATTTTACCGCTTTTGTAGCGCACGCCGTCTGCATTCACTTCAAATACCACTTTGCTACCACGGCTTGAGCTGATGGTTTGACGCCATAACCACCAGGTTCTTTTGAAGTAAACGCTGCACGCTTCAATCACACTCAATACAATAAAGAACCAACCGACATAACCGTTAGGTAACAGTTCGAACTCCAATAAGACCACACCAAAAATTAGAAAGATCAACCCTTTCAGGTACGCATGCGGGAACTTAGTTGGCTGACTCGTTTGGTCATAGCACTCAGCAAAGAAAGGCTTGTCGAGTATGTATTCTGTGGTGAATTCGAAATCTTTAGACATGTATGGTTACTTTAAGGTTTCTGTAAATGAGTATTCTTGGTTGCGCTCTCGCAACGGTGGCATTGTAGCGCTTATTGGGGCTTATCTTTAGTCATTTTGATTCTGTTTTGTAAATCAATAATACCGAGTTACTCCAACAGGAAGCCTCCCGCCGTCGACGAAATACCTAATCTGCATCCCAGTCATCAGCTTTTTGGACAATGAGCTCCACGACGCTAGCAAACTCTTTGCCTTTTGGGGTTAATCCGTAGTTCACTGTCACAGGAATGGTGTCTTGTTGTGTTCGCCACACAAACCCATGTTCGGATAACAGCTTTAAGCGCTCAGTCAGTACTTTGCTGGATACCAACGCTAACTGCTTGCGAATTTGACCGAATCGCATCTCTTCTTGTTGCCCGAGCAACCATACGATGTGTGCTGTCCACTTTGTCGATATCAAGGTTAAATATTTATCTACACTGCAATAGCCATCTGGCTGTACTTGATGATTTACTTTTGTCGACATCGCTCTTCTCTAATTCATTCTCTGCTACGTCAGTGTAATCAAACGCGGCATCACAAACCAATAGTTACCTAGGAGTAACTAGTTACTTTTGGGAAGCTAATTTTAAATCGTAACCGACTTATCTATTGTGAAAGCACAACAAGGCGGAGGCTCAACTGAGGCCTAAGCCAATATCAAAAGGATGAAGTTATGCGTTACATTTTACTGTTTATCTATTTTATCTCCCTTGGTTTACATGCTGAGGCTCTGTATTCAAAACCACAAACACCCTCTGAGGTACATTCGTTGTTTGGCCAGTATTTCGCGAATAAAGATCTGGAAGGATTAGGTTCGCTTTTTCACCAAGATGCCGTGTTTGTTTTAGACAAAGAAGGTAACCAAGCCAAGGGCAGAGAAGCAATTAAGCAGGTATTGAAAGGTTATATGAAAGGCGATGTCGACATGCTAACCAAAAGCGTTTCTATCCATATTAACGGAGACGTTGCCATGGTGCGCTCTGATTGGGAAATATCGAATGCTTTGCAAGGTCAAAACATCCAAGGAACGGCATTAGAGGTCATGCATTATGTAGATGGTGGCTGGGTCTATGTTATCGACAACCCCAACGGCTACTAACACCAAAAACGAAAAGGCGAACCAATTGGCTCGCCTTATAACTTCATGATAATTCTTATTTTAGAGGGTCATTATCTGGCAACGCACTGTGAATCCAAAGTGCCAATCGGTGTTTGATATTTGCGCCGTCTAGCTTGCTGTCAGGTAGTGGCGTGATCTGTTTAGCATCGACCAAGAATAGGTAAATCGCTTTTACTCTTAAAGGTTGTGGTGACTGAGGAAG